>NZ_LGDO01000036.1:0-92559 GCF_001279805.1 Streptomyces sp. XY431 | reverse complement strand
CCCCTCCCCTCATCCTCCGGTCGCCCCCACTCCGGAGACCAGCGCGCCTGGATCATCGAGTGGATTCCCTCCAACCGCGGTGCTGTGCCCGACTTGTGAGGTACCGTCCGCGCAGGCGAGCGCGGACGCCCGGCTCGCCCGGACGAAGCCAGGAGGCAGCGGTGGCACCCCGGCCGGCAGGCGAGGCGGACAAGTTCGGAAACCGGTACGAGGGAGCCTGGACGATCCGGCACGCCCTCTACGTACTGCTGGGCAGAGGGACGTCGATCACCCTGGAGCCATCCGCTCCGCTGGGGGACGGTGTCGAGTTCGCCTACCGTCACAACGGCGGGACACAGGTGCACCAGGTCAAGCGGCAGAACCGGAACGCGAACAGCTGGAACGTCGCCTCGCTCCGTGACAAGGAGGTGTGGCACAACCTGCGGACCCATGTCGAGGCCGGCCGCGCATTCCACTTCGTCTCCGTGATCCCCGCCCGTGCCGTCGACGAACTCACCGACCGTGCCCGGCGCTCGGACGACGCCCGTTCCTTCACGTCCGAATGGCTCACGCGAGAACTCCAGGGACCCTTCGACACCCTGACCGCCCGCGACATCTACGGCTCGGCCGAGACGGCCTGGCACATGCTGAGGGGGCTCTGGGTGGAGTGGCCCAACGAGCGGGACCTCGTGAACACCAACGCCGTCCTGGCCGAGCAGGCGCTTGCCGGTGCCCCGGGGCGGCTCGCGGCACTCGCGCTCGGCGACCTCCTGCTGAACAGCTCGGGCACCACCCTCGACGGCCCGACGATCGTCGACCGGTTGCGGAACTACGGCCTGCGGCGGGTCGGTCTCGTCGACGGGGGCGGGGCCACGGACGCGGTGAACCGGACGACGCGACAGTGGGCCGCGAGCGTCGGACGTGAGCTGCTCCGTCCCCCGATCCCCCGCCGAGAGGCCGATCGCCTCGTGGCCCTGGCCACGACTACCGACACCCAACAGCTCATCGTTCTGACCGGCACCGCCGGTGGCGGGAAGAGCGCCGTACTGCACCAGGCCTTCGACGAGCTCGACACCCAGGGTGTTCCGGTACTCGCCTTCCGTCTCGACCGGCTGGCCCCGTTCGACTCGACGCATGAGCTGGGGGAGCGCATCGGCCTGACCGGGTCCCCGGTCGGCGCCCTTGCGGCCGTCGCCGCCGGGCGGCCGTGCGTGCTGGTCGTGGACCAGCTCGACGCGGTCAGCCTGGCCTCGGGGCGCATCCCGGACACCTTCGACGCGGTGGCCGACCTGATCGCCGAAGCGACGGCGTACCCCGCCCTGCGCGTCGTCCTCGTCTGCCGCGCGTTCGATGCCCAGGCCGATCCGCGGATCCGTCGACTCACCGCACCGGAGCGCTGCACACGTATCCCACTCGAACCGCTCTCCGACGCCCAGGTGGACGCCGCGATCACGGGCATGGGCCTGGACGCGTCCGGTGTGGCGCCGCAGCAGCGCGCGCTGCTTCGGTCTCCGCTGCACCTCGTCCTCCTGGCCCGGATCGCCGACCAGCGGGAACCCCTCTCGTTCCGCACCACCAAACAGCTCTTCGACGCCTTCTGGGACACCAAGCGGACGGAGTGCCTGCGGCGTCTGCCCTCCGTCCGCTTCCACGACGCGATGGCGGCCGTCGTCACGGCCATGAGCACGCGGCAGCGGCTGTCCGTGCCCGACAGCGTGCTCGACACCGACGACCTCGCCGCGAGCGGGGCCGTGCTGGTCTCCGAGCACCTCCTTGTCCGCGACGGTCGACAACTGGCCTTCTTCCACGAGAGCTTCTTCGACTACGCATTCGCCCGGGGCTGGCTTCGGCGCGACGAGAGGCTGGTCGGCTTCCTCCTCGACGGGGAGCAGGAGCTCTTCCGCCGGGGACAGGTCCGCCAAGTCCTCGACCACCTGCGTGACCTGGAGCCGGAGCGGTTCACCGAGGAGGTCGAGGCATTGCTGACCGCCCCCGGGATCCGCTACCACCTCAAGGACCTCACCTTGGCCGTGCTGCGTGGCCTGGAGGACCCCACGGCCGGTGAGTGGGGCACCGTCGCACGCGTACTGGACGCCCGGCCGCCGTTCCAGGGGCAGTTGGTGAACACGATCGGCAGTGCGGCCTGGTTCCGCCGTGCGGACGACGAGGCGGTCATCGAGGAGTGGCTGAGCAGCGCCGACGTGAGGGAGCACGACTGGGCGGTGCGGATGATGGGCGCCGCCGCCGATCGATTCCCCGACCGGGTGGCGCGTCTGCTGGCGCCGCACGCCTCCGATCCCAGGTACGGCTCCTGGCTGGCCTGGATCATCCGTTTCGCCCGCCTCGCCGACGGCAGGGCGCTCTTCGACCTGGTCGTCGCCGCCGCACGCGCGGGCCTGTTCGTCGACCAGGAGCACCTTCTCTGGCGGTCCGTCCACGAGCTGGCCGACGAACGTCCCGCATGGGTGGTCGAGTTGATCGATGTTCTGGTGTCGGGGCGACCGGACGCGCTGCGCGTCGACGAGGACGGCAGAGTCGCGCTCCTCCTCTCCCGGGACCACTCGGCCGTGGGAACGGTCACCGCTGCCGCACTCGGCGCGCCGGAGGAGTTCTGCGCCCGGCTGCTGCCCGTACTGCTGAAGGTCATGGCCTTGACCTCCCTCGCGCAACGCCCCGGCCGCCCGGTCCACGACAGGCACTTCGCATTCCGCAGCCCCGACAACACCCCGCACGACCTCGGCGGCGCCCTGCTCCACGGCACGGCGCAGGCCCTGAGGATCCTGGCGAACCGGACACCGGATCGCGCCCGGGAGCTCGTGGCGGGACTCGCCGACTCGCCGTACGAGACCGCGCAATGGCTGCTCTACCAGGCCCTCGTCGGGGCGGGCCCCGCCCTCGCACCATGGTCCGCCGCGATCCTGCTGGAGGGCACCCACCGGCTGCTGTCCGGTTACGTGTCCAATGCCGCGTGGACCGCACGGGAGGTCCTGGGCGCCATCGGCGGCACGGTACCGGACAGCACCCTCGCCCGGCTGGAGCACCTGATCCTCGATCTGCGGCTCCCCTCCGACGGCACGCTGTCGCCCTGGCACGAGTTCACTCTGCTCACGGCGCTCCCCGAGGACCGGCTCTCCGAGCGGGCGCGACGTCGGTTGGGAGAGCTCCGCAGGCGGCATGCCGATGCACCGGCGCCGGCGGAGCCGACCGGGGTGACCGGCGGCATAATCGGCTCGCCGATCCCGTTGGAGACGGCCCGGCGCATGAGCGACGACCAGTGGCTGGGTGCCATGCGGAAGCACAGCGAGGACCGCACCGACTGGTCCACCTGTACGGGTGGGGCCCGGGAACTGTCGCATGTGTTGCAGAACATGACGGCCGAGGACCCGGGCCGCTTCGCGCGACTCGCCGCACGGATGGGTCGTTCGCTGCATCCCGCCTACGGGGGATCGCTCCTCCTCGGGCTGGGTGACGCGGAGCCCGTCGACAACCCCGATACCGTGTTCGCGGCTGTCCGTCACCTCGCGAGCCAGAACAGGACGGCGCACGACCGCTGGCTGGCGTGGGCGGTGCGGAAGTACCTCCCCGTCGTACCCCTCGACCTGGTGGAGGCCCTCCTGACCTGTGCTCTCGCCACCGTCGGCACCGAGGAAACAGAGACCGCCGAGGGGGTGAGTGATCGGGAGGAGGATCGCGATCTCCACACCGCCGGGATCAACACGGTGCGCGGCAGTGCCGCCGACGGCCTGGGTGATCTGCTCCACCACGACACCGACGGCTCGCGGGCCGCCCTGGTGATCCCTCACCTGAGCGCCCTGGCCGGCGACCCGTCCCTCGCCGTCCGCGCGTGTGCGGCTCACACGGTGCACGCCGCGCTTCGCCACGACCGCCCTGCGGCGGTAGCGGCCTTCGCAGTGCTCACCGACGCTCCCGACCACCTTCTCGCCTCACCCCAGGTGTCGCGCCTGCTCGTGGCCCTGTGCCACGGCGACCCGGCGGCGGGCCGACCGATGATGGAAAGACTGCTCCGCTCGCCCACCGCGCCGGTGCGCCGACTCGGTGGGCAGGTCGCGGCGCTGGCCGCGATGGAGTGGGAGATGCCGGACCTCCTGACGAAGGTGCTCGCCGGGCAGGACCCTGCGCAACGACAGGGTGCCGCCGACGTGTGCGCCCGACGGCTGGTGAACACCGGGGACGCCGCCCTGGCGCACCGGGCGCTCGTCCACTTCTTTCACGACCCCGAGGAGACGGTACGGGAGGCCGCCGCCGGCGTCGCCGTCGCCTTGCGCGGAGAGCGGCTTGGCCCCGTCCGCCGCACAGTGACCGCGCTGATGGAGTCGGCCGCGTTCGAGTCGGCCCTGCCCCAACTGCTGATCACGCTCGAGGAAGCCCCGGACCGGGTCGACGAGTTGGTCCTGACGTGCGTACGGCGCTTCCTCACCGTCTTCGGGGCCACCATCGCCGACCTCGCGTACCCCGCGGCGGCCGACGCCCACCAGATCGGGGAACTGCTGGTCCGCGCCCACAGCCAGGCCACCTCGGCCGCACGCCGCTCCGAGGTTCTCGACCTCCTGGACGACCTGCTGCTCCTCGGCGCCTACGGTGTGGCCGACGCGATCGGCAGCGCCGACCGGGGCTGACCTCCTCGGCGCGCGGAACGGTGGTGCTCCGACTGCGCGCCGCCGCGCGCCCGCAGTGCGTCGGTGCACCGGAACCTGACGGGATTCCCGCACCGCCCCGGCAGCGGCGTGCTCTCCTGGGCACATGAATGACACCCCGCACACAAACGGTCGCTCACCGTTCCTGCACGGCCTGTCGGACGAGGCACGCACGGCCCTCGAACACGTGGGCACCCGGCGCCGCTTTGCCGCCGGGGACGTACTGATCAACGAGGGGGACCACGCCCAGGATCTGGTACTGCTCCACCTGGGAGTGGCGAAGGTGACCGGCCGCCTGGACTGCGGCCGCACGTCGCTGTTGGACATCAGGATCGCCGGCGACGTGGTGGGAGAGGTCGCCGCGCTGGACCTGGGCCCGCGAACGGCGACCGTCACCGCCTGCGGTGACGTGGTTGCCACCGTCATCCCGGGGACCGAACTGCCGACCCTCACCCGAACCGCCCCCGAAATGTTCAGCGCCCTCAGCCAGGTGGTCTGCGACCGGCTGCGCCGGTCCGACCGTTTGCGGCTGGAGTTCGGCGGCTACCCGGTCCCGGTCCGGCTGGCCCGGGTGCTCGTCGAACTTGCGGAGTCCTACGGACGACGCGAGCGGAGCTCGGTGCGCATCGAAGTCAGCCTGACGCAGGCCGAACTCGGCGCCCTCATCGGGTCCAAACCGAGCACCGTGCACAAGCGGCTCACCGACCTGCGGAGAGCCGGACTCATCACCACCGGCGAACGCCAGACCTACGTACGGGATCTCGCCCGACTGCGCGAGGTGGCCCGGCTCAGCATGCCGGCCACCCGGCGAACCAGCCAGAGAACCGCCTAAATACGAGATCCTCGGCGACTCGGCCACCACCACCGCACAGTTGGCGTGCACCACACCCAACACCCCTGGAAAGGTGGCGAGTTGTCATGATCGATCCCTCGACCTGCCGAACGTCGGACACCGTCCCGCACCGCCGGCTGTGCCTGGCCGCGGACCTGGAGCAGTACAGCCGCCTCGACACCCGGGCCCAGTCGGACGCCCAGTACGACCTCGTCCGGCTGCTGGACGAGGCGGCTGCCAGGGCCGGACTGGACCGATCGGGCTGGACCCGCCAGCCGCAGGGCGACCTGGAGCTCGCCGTCCTCCCCGAGAGCACCTCGGAGACGACCGTCCTGGGCTCCTTCGTGGACCAGTTGGTGTTCTGCCTCGGAGCCCTCAACGCGCGCCCCGCCTCCCCGCGCCTCAGGGTTCGGCTGGCCATCGACACCGGTGTCGCCGCGGAGGCCGCCCTCGGCCACGCCGGCCCCGCACCGGTCGCCGTGGCCCGCTTCGTGAACGCGCCCCAGCTGAAGGGAGCCCTGGCCGCCCTCACGTCCGCGAACCTCGCTGTGATCGTGTCGGACCGGCTGTACCAGGACATCGTGCGTGGAGGGCACCCCGGCCTCGACCCGGCCCAGTACCTGCGTGCCCATGTGCAGGCCAAGGAGTTCGGGGGCTACGGATGGATCCGGGTGCCGGGCCACGGGCCGGACGACATGCGCGCGGTCACGGAGGGCCAGGAGGAGCCGCGACCGTCACCCGAGCAGCCCGTCACCAGTACGGGCTCGACCTCCCAGAACGTCCACCGGGGCGTCAACGTCGGCCGGGACGTCGGCGGCGACGTCAATGTCGGCCTGCCCGAGATCCCCCGACCGATCGGCCCCTGGCGGGCCTGGTGAACGACCCGGACGAGGATCTGCCCCCCTTCCACGGCGGCGGGACCCAGCGGACCGGCTACGGCGTCAACGTCGGCCACGACGTGCACGGCGGCATTCACTTCCACCCGCCCGCCCCTGCCGGCCACTCGTCCCGGGCCGGTTCGAGAACCACGAGTCCGATCCCGGCGAAGCACCTCGCGTCCCTGCGGGCGGCGCTGACCTCGCTGATGCGCACCTGCGCGCGAGTCGCCGGAGTGCTGTCCACGGTCGGCCCCACCGGGCCGGAGAAGGAGAACCAATGACCATGCCCGAATCCGGAGGCGCGTTCGCCGTGATCGACCGAGCGCTCTTCGACCCGACCGGCGGTGCGCGGCGAATCCTCACGGTGAGCAGCGGACCTCACGCCCCGGTGCAGCTGTCCCCGGCGGAGTGCAGGGAAGCCCTGTACGGGAAGCAGCACAACGAGGCCCTGCGCGCGGCGATCTGGCGGCAGGCGGCCGCCGAGGCCCAGCAGGAGCCCCGAGGCGGCGACGGCACCGGCCGTTCGCTCCTCCTCTGGCTGACCCTTCCCGGCCTGTACCGGAGCCTGCACCGGATCCTTCGTGCGTTCGGGGTCGAGCGTGGCGATCTGGAGGCGGAAGCCGTTCTGGCGGTGCTCAGCGCCCTCGACGAGACCGACCCGGAGCACCCCGAGACGGGCGGACTCCTCATAAGGGCGGGGGTCGGCGGCATGTGGGCCTACGCCGGCCGAGTCGCGCATGAGATCCCCGTCGTCGACGTCGCCCGTTTCGCGAACGCCCGTAATGCCACGGCTCGGCCCGACGGGCCGCCTCAGCCGGCCGACGCCTGGGAACTGCACATCGCACCCCCGCCCCAACGGGACGGGTTGGCCGCGACGCTGCGTTTCACCACGTCGCGGACCCGACGGGAAGGGGAGCGGCTCGGCGCCCTCGCGTACTGCGCGGGCCTGCCCGAGCTGGTCTTCCGGGCCCGGCGACACGAGGAGGAGAAGCTCATCGGCACACTGGCACTCCGCCCCGCGGGAGCCCGGCGGTGAGCGCGCGGTCCGGTCCGCCGCTGGGGTTCGCCGAGGCCTTCGACCTGCCCCTGAGTGTCGATCTGCGTACCGCCGCCCGCGCGTTCGGGGTCTGCCCGGGGACCGCGTACAGGCTGATCCGCCTCGGGGCCTTCCCCTGCCCCGTGCTGCGGATGGGCCGGCGCTACCGCATCCCGACCGCGCTCCTGCTGCGTTCCCTCGGCATCGAGGAACGCCCTGTGTACGCCGCTGACCTCCGGGCCGGTGCCGGGTACGCCGCCCGGTTCGACGACAACCACCCCCATGGAACGGAGGACCCCTCATGAACGGGTCGTCGGCTCACCCGCAGCAGTCCAACCGCCCGTGGACGTGCTTCGTCATCGGCTCGATCGGCGATCCGTACGCCGAGCACGGCAGCCCCGAGCGCGAGGCGTACGAACACCACCTCGGGATCTTCGAGCAGGTGATCGCCCCGGCGTGCGCGAGGTACGAGATCACCGCTGTGCGCGCCGACGGCATCGCCCACGCCGGCGACATCAACGAGCAGATCTGCCGGCACGTCATCGAGTCCGACCTCGTCATCGCAGACGTCAGTGGCGGCAATCCCAATGTGATGTACGAGCTGGGGCTGCGTCACATCACCGGCAAACCGACGATCCACATCGGGGAGGCCGGCCAGTTGCCCTTCGACATCGCGTCGATCCGGACGATCCGCTACCGGCGGACGCGCAGTCATCTGGCCGGGGCCCGCCGGGAGATCGAGACCGCCCTGGAGGCCGGCCTTCGGGACGGCTTCGAGATGCTGACGCCGGCGCGGGTGCTGCTCGGGCTCCAACCCGGTGGCGAAGCGTCGTCCACCGAGGAGACCGGGGAGGCGGTCGACGACGACCCGCCCGGTCTGCTCGACGACTTCGCGGCACTCGAGGACGGGCTGGACGCGATGACCGCCCACGTGGAGGCCATCACCAGGACGATCGAGACAATCGGAACGCTGAGCGAGCGGAGCAGTGCCGAGATGCGCGACCTCACCCAGGCGAACGCGCCAGCGAGCGCGCGGCTCGCCGCAGTGGCCCGCTACGCTGACTCGATCGGCACACCGGCCAAGGACCTGAACACGGTCGCCGGGGCGTTCGCCGAGCGGATGACGGCCCTGGACAGCGGAGTGAGGGCCGCGCTGGGCCTCGTCGAGTCCACGCCGCCCGACGAGCGCGACGAGGGAACGGAAGAGTTCCTGGAGCAGATCATCTCCTTGAGCGAGTCGGCCCGGGGGGGGTTGTCCCAGGTCATCTCCTTCGGTACGTCCGCGAGCGATCTGGTCCGCCTCAGTCGGCACCTCAGGGCCCCGATCAAGGACATCTCCGCCGCAGTCAAGCGGATGACCACCGGCATCGCGTACACGGAGGAGTGGGCCGGCAAGGCCCGCACCCTGTCGCAGGGCGTCACCGTCTGACGCGGACCGGACGGAACCCGGACTCTCCGAAGTCCGGGTTCCGCACCGCCCCGGCCCTCGGCCGGGGCGGTGGCCGCTAGAGCCAGTTGCGGCGCTTGAAGATCAAGTAGAGGCTCGTGCAGACGAGGGCCATGAGGGCGATCGCGAAGGGGTAGCCGAAGGCCCACTGGAGTTCGGGCATGGTGGTGAAATTCATGCCGTAGACCGTTCCGATCAAAGTCGGGGCGAAGAGGATGGCGGCCCAGGAGGAGATCTTCTTGATCTCGTCGTTCTGGACGTGGCCGGCTTCGGCGAGTTGCTTCATCTCCTCGTTCTGGCGCTGGGAGACCAGGGTGGCGTTGACGGTGAGGATGTTCTGGAGCATCTGGCGGAAGCCGTCGACGCGCTCGGCCGCGTAGGTGGCGTGGTCGGCGACGTCGCGCAGGTAGCGGCGGAGTTCCTCGTCGGTGCCGTACTTCTCGAAGCCCGCCTCCAGGCTCTGCATGATCTCCAGCAGTGGCCTGGTGGCGCGCTGGAACTCGATGACCTCGCGGGAGAGTTCGTAGATGCGCCGGGAGACCTGCGGGTCGCCGCCGAAGACTTCGGTCTCGATCTCGTCGATGTCGTGCTGGAGGCCGGCGATGACCGGGGCGTAGCCGTCCACCACGGCGTCCAGGACGGCGTAGAGCACCGCCTCGGGGCCGAGGGCCAGGAGTTCGGGGTCGGCCTCCAGGCGGCGGCGGACCGTGGAGAGGTCGGGGGCCTGGGAGTGGCGGACGGTGAGGACGAAGTCGGGGCCGACGAAGAGGTGGATCTCGCCGAAGTCGACCTCCTCCACGTCGTCCAGGTAGCGGGCGGCGCGCAGCACCACGAAGAGGGTGTCGCCGTAGCGCTCCAGCTTGGGGCGCTGGTGGGCCACGATGGCGTCCTCGACGGCCAGTTCGTGCAGGTTGAACCGCTCGGCGGCCTCCAGCAGCTGGGCCTCGGCGGGGCGGTAGAGGCCGATCCAGGCCATCGTGCCGGGCTTGCCGGGCAGTTCGCGGTAGACGCCGGCGAGGTCGGTGGCGGAGGCGACCCGGTGGCCGTCGCGGTAGACGCCGGCGTCGACGACGGAGCGCTCCAGGCTCACGTGCTCGACCGGCTGGTCCGGGCGCGGGTCCATCGAGTGCTCGGGGGCGGGCTGGGCGGGCGTGGTGCCGCCGGCCGGGTTGGTTCGGGTGAAGGGGAGCTTGCTCGCACGCACTGCGCGCACACGCCAGTCGGACATGACGGGGTACCTCCGCGGTTCGGGGGCCGCCGCACCGGACACTGCAGGTCGGGGGTGCGGGGCAGGCGGGGGGCGCCCGGTCGTCCTCCACCGCGCACGGCGCCCTGGCCGCGCGGCGCGCCGGATCAGCGGCGGGCGGTGCGACGGCGTGGGTCGGGAGCGGTACGGGAGGAGGGGCACCGGGTGCCGGGAGAAGTGAGGGACGTCCTGGGGAGGGGCCTACTTCGACCCGGACTACTACTGCACTCCATCGCTCTCACCTCCTCGCCGTCGGGGCGCCCGTGCGGGGTCGCCGTAACCGGGTCACCAGGAGGCTCCACACCGCCGAGCGGGCGCGCACGGGCGCCGCAGCGTCGGGTGGGCACCCCTTGATCTCGTCAGAGCTTTGGCACGCCACGGCGTAGCACCCGGGATGGTCCCGAGGGGTGCAGCCACTTGGGGTCACCCCTTAGGCCGGGGAGACCTGTCCTGACCCTGGGCGTCTCTCGACGTCGTGGGGTCAGTGGCCTGTGTCCATGGCGACGCCTCACCGAACGAGGTGCCTTCACAACCTCTCCGAGTCTAGTACCCGGTCGAGGGGTGGTTCGACCAGGGGTGCGACCAGGACTCGGCGCGGAGCGCGCGACGGTCGGTGCGCGGGGCCCGCGGAGGGCTTGTGCGGGTGCTCCGCGCTCCGGGTGCACTCCGGCGCGCGCCGGTCCGAGGAGACGTCAATTCGCTTGTTGGAGCCGGTGGTTCACCTCCTTCCGGTGCGGACGCGGGCATCCGCGGCGGCGCATTCGCTCCCCTACCCTTCGTGACATGGCTTCCTTGGAGACCGGCCCCGGACGGGGCACGGCGGTGGTGATCGGCGGCGGTCTGGCGGGAACGCTGGCCGCCTGGGCGCTGCGCGGTGCCGCCGAGCGGATCGTGGTGGTGGAGCGGGACCGGTACCCGGACGGCCCGGAGTTCCGGGCGGGGCTGCCGCAGGGGCGGCATCCGCATCTGCTCCTGGAGGCCGGGCACCGGGTGCTGGAGGAGCTGATGCCCGGCACCCGGGAGGAGCTGCGGGCGGCGGGCGCCGTACGGGTCGCTCTTTCGGGTGATCTGCGGTGGCTGAGCGCGGCCGGGTGGATGGCCGAGTACCCGGCCGAGCTGGCGTTCTACTCCTGCACCCGGCCGGTGCTGGACACCGTGGTGCTGGAGCGGGTCAGGACCGAGCCGTCGATCGAGTTCCTGGAGGGCACGGAGGCGGTGGGGCTGACCGGCTCGGCGGCCGCGGTGACCGGGGTCCGGGTCCGGGAGCGCGGGCACGGCGCCGACCGGAGCGCCGTCCGGGAGCTGCCCGCCGAGCTGGTGGTCGAGGCGACCGGCCGGACGTCGGCGATGGCGGACTGGCTGCGGGAGCTCGGCTGCCCGCCGCCGCCCGAGGATCGGGTGGACGCGGGCATCGTCTACGCGAGCCGCATCTTCCGGCGCCCGGCCGACGCCCCCGCCGACTGGTCGGCGCTGTATCTGCAGTGCAAGGCGCCGGACACGCCGTACCTGGGGGTGCTGCTGCCGGTCGAGGGCGATCGCTGGATCGTGAGTGTCGGCGGGATGCGCGGGGGCGAGCCGGCACCGGGCGAGGCCGGGTTCGCCCGGCAGCTGGGGCTGCTGCGCGATCCGCGGATGCGGGAGGCCCTGGAGGGCGCGGAGCCGCTCGGCGCGGTACGCGGCTTCATCCCCGGTCCGGGGGTGCGGCGGCACTACGAGCAGCGCGCGCCGGAGGGGCTGGTGGTGGTCGGGGATGCCACCTGCACCTTCAACCCGGTCTACGGGCAGGGCATTTCGGTGGCGGCGCTGGAGGCCGGGGAGCTGCGGCGGGCCGCGCTGCGGCACGGCGGGATCGGGCCCGCGACGGCCCGGGCGGCCCGGCGGGCGGTGGCGGCGGTGTCGAAGAACGCCTGGGCGATGTCCTCAGCGGAGGACGTGCGCTTCGCGGCGACCACGGGCGGGCCGTCCGGGGCGCTGCTGCGCGCCCGGCACCGCTTCCTGGACCGGGTGCTGGCCGGCGCGGCGAGCGACCCGCGGGTGACGGCGGTGTTCCACGAGGTGATGTCGCTGGTCGCCCCGCCGACGGCGCTGTTCCGCCCCGCCGTCCTCTCGGCGGTGCTGCGCAGCGGCTGAGCGTCAAGCAGGGGCGAGCGGGAACAGGCAGGGAACGGGTGCCGGTCAGACCGTCGGCCCGAGGTGGGCGGCGACGTACGGCACGGCGACCGCCTCCAGCGCGCCGGGCGAGCCGAACGCCGGGTGGACGTTGACCTCGAAGACCGCCCCGCCGCTTTCCCCCGCGAGGTCGACCGCCGCGAACGGCAGCCCCACCGAGCGGGTGGCCGCGACCGCCAGCTCCGCCAGCCCGGCGGGCAGCGCCTCGACCGGCAGCGGGGTGGAGACGGCGCCCCGGGCGAGGTTGCAGGGCTCGTCCGGGTCGTCCTGCACGTGTTCGACGGCGCGGAGCGCCCGGCCGTCGAGCACGGTCACCCGGTACTGGTGGCGCCGGCCGTCCGCGGTGAAGTTGCGGGCGTCGGCGGCGAGCAGCCAGGCGGTACCGGCCTCGACGTAGCGCTCGGCCGCCTCGGCGAGCTGGGCGCGGGTGGTGACGTGGAAGACGTCCTGCCCGCTCATGCCGAGGGCCGGGCGGGCCCAGACGTCGCCGCCGAGCCGTTCGAACACCTCGGCGGCCTCGGCCCGGGTGGGCCGCTCGAGCGTGACCGTGGGCATCTGGCGGACGCCGTCCCGGGTGAAGCACTCGACGGTGAGGCGCTTGTCGGTGGCGGCCCGCCAGCCGTCGGCGGCGGTGCCGAGCGAGCGGACCCGGTGTTCGCGCAGGAGCCGCTGGCAGTCGGCGAGTTCGTGGCGGCGGTGCGGCGGTATCTCGTACAGGAGCACCGTCCTGGCGGTCAGCGCGAGACCCTCGGCCGGGACTTCGAGGGCGACCCCGTCGCCGGTGCCCCGCACCCGTCCGCCACCGGCGGGACCGGCCGCGCCGCCGGTCATGAAGTGCCGCGCGTCGAGCAGGAACGGCGCCTGCCCGGTCAGCCGCCGCACCGCGGTGGCCAGTGTCTCCCGGCTGCCTTCGGTCGAGCTGTGATCGGTCATCAGAACGAGCTCGCTGCGCCCCATGACCCCATGGAACATGTCGCGAACATGCCCAGGCAAGGGGTTCCCGGAACTTGCCCGGGGAAGGTGCCCCGGGAGGATTCGCGTGTGCCCGAACGGTGCCGCGCGTTAACCGCGGCGCCATGTCGACGCCCCGCGGCGCCGCGCCGACGGACCCAGCACCACACCACCCCGGGGAAAAACCGGTTGGCGGGCCGGGGCGGCCGCTGCTAGATTCCCGGTGGCCGTGCGAGAGAACGAGGAGGTGGTACCCGTGAACGCAGTATCGACATGGGTGCTCCCTTCCGGAGTCATGGTCGGGCGATAGGTCGTCCGGGAGCGCCTTCAAGAGCACTCCCGAAAGGCACGACCATGCGATTCACCTCCGAGCAGCGCCTCGACGACGGCGTCCTCGAACGCGAATTCACCCTCGACGGGATCCCCGGCATCCTCTGGACGCCCGCGTCCGCGTCGCCCTCCGCTCCGGTACCGCTGATCCTGCTCGGCCACCCCGGCGGACTGCAGCGGATGTACCCCCGACTGCTGGACCGGGCCCGGCAGTCCGCCGCGGACGGCTTCGCCGCGGCCACCGTCGAACTCCCCGGCAGCGGCGACCGGCCCCGTTCCGCCGTCACCGAGCAGGCCCGCGCCGATCTGCGCCGGGCCATGGCGGCCGGCGAACCGGTCGGCCCCGAGATCGTGGACCGGCTCGTCCTCCCGCTGGTCGAGCAGGCCGTCCCGGAGTGGCGGGCGGCCCTGGACGCCCTCCTCGCACTGCCCGGGATCGGCGGCCCGGTCGGGTACTCGGGGGGAGTGATCGCCATCGGCACCCGACTGGCGCTCGTCGAGCCGCGCATCGCGGCCGCCGTCCTGTTCGCGGGGAGTTTCGTGCCCGCCGCCACGGTCGAGGAGGCCCGCCGGGTCACCGTTCCGCTGCACGTCCTGCTGCAGTGGGACGACGAGGGGAACGACCGGCAGGCGTCCCTGGACCTCTTCGACGCGTTCGGCTCCGCGGAGAAGACGCTGAACGCCAATCTCGGCGGGCACACCGGCGTCCCGCAGTTCGCGGGGGACGCCGCAGCGCAGTTCTTCGGCCGGCACCTGAGGTGAGGCCGGGCCTTCGGGCCGCCGGCGGACGCTGAGCGTCGCCCTGCCGCCGTGGTCGACCACGGCGGCAGGGCGCGCTCTCAGGGCTTGCGGGCCTCGACCAGGAACCGGGCGGAGTGGGCGACGAACGGCCCCTCCGCCCGGATCCGGGCGTCCAGTTCGCGCAGCCGCTCCCGGTGGGCGTCGACGGTGAACCCCGGCACCATCCAGATCACCTTGCGCAGGAACCACACCACCGCGCCGATGTCCCGGAACTCGATCCGCAGCCGCTCCGAGCGCAGGTCGACCACGTCGAGACCGGCGGCCCGGGCGGCGTCCGCGTCGTCCTCCGGCCGCCGGGCCAGGCGCGCCTCCGGCTGCGGCCCGAGGAAGTACTCGACCAGCTCGAACACCGAGGCCGGCCCCACGTGCTGGGCCAGGTAGCTGCCGCCGGGGCGCAGCACCCGGGCGATCTCGGACCACCACACGGTCACCGGATGACGGCTGGTCACCAGGTCGAAGGAGCCGTCGGCGAAGGGCAGCGGCGGCTCGTCCGGGTCGGCCACCACGGCCGCGCCGAGCGGGTGCAGCAGTGCCGCCGCCTTGGCCACGTTCGGCGGCCACGACT
Source organism: Streptomyces sp. XY431 (assembly GCF_001279805.1). Classification (NCBI taxonomy): domain Bacteria; kingdom Bacillati; phylum Actinomycetota; class Actinomycetes; order Kitasatosporales; family Streptomycetaceae; genus Streptomyces; species Streptomyces sp. XY431. Next base: position 77,670 of record NZ_LGDO01000036.1, on the reverse strand, counting down.
CGGTGGCGACCATCGTCCGCGGGAAGCTCCCGGCGACCCCCGCCAGCACCTCGCCGCCCCCGGTCTGCACGTCCAGCGCCGCCGACGCGTGCGCCAGCCGCTCGCCGAGCAGCCGTTGGTACCCCCAGGACGGGCGCTCCTCGCTCGCCCGGCCGTCCAGCCAGGAGAAGTCCCAGCCGTCGACCGACGCCCCGGCCGCCTCGGCCACCAATTCCTCGAACATTCGCTCCATGCCGTTCATCCTCCCCCACCGCCCACCGGTCCGCCGCCGCGGCAGAGCCCCCCGGAGGGGGTCGGGGCGGGTCAGTCCCCGGTGGTGCCGTCGAGCAGTTCGCGCAGGATGTCGAGGTGACCGTTGTGGCGGGCGGTCTCCTCGGTGAGGTGGAGAAGGATCCAGCGCAGGTCCACGTGGAGACCGTTGCGGATCGGCCGCTTCGCCCGGTCGGCCAGGTCGCTCGCGGCGACCAGTTCGCGGTAGCGGGCGCTCTGTTCGGCGTACTCGTCGAGCAGCTGCGCCAGCGGGAAGTCGACACCGATCCGCATTTCGCGGTCCGGGTCCTCGTCCGTCCAGGGGCCCTGGTCCTCCTCACCGAGGAAGACCACCTGGAACCAGTGGTACTCGACCCAGCGGAGGTGGTTCACCAGCCCGCTCAGGGTCATCAGCGGTGAACCCGGCAGGAGTGCCTTGCGCGCGTTCTCCGGGGAGACGCCCTCGCACTTGGCGCGGGTGGTGTCACGGGCGTAGTCGAGGAAGGTGGTCAGCTGCGTGCGCTCGTCCCAGGCGGGAGGCGTGTCGTCGATTCTGGTCATCGTGGGACAGCATCCCCATTCGCACGACCGCTGTCGACATGTTTACGGACGGGTCGATTCCGGAGCGTGCCCGGCGGCGGCATCGCCGGCCGCGGCGCGGTGACCTGCGGCGTGCCGACTGGCGGCCGTCCAGGCGGCGGTGACGGCCCGGTGGGCGCGGGCGGTCGCCTCGGCGGTGTCGGCGGAGAGGTGGAGCGGGGCGCCGAGGTGGACGAACAGGCCGGGGCGGCGGACCGGGGCGGTGGCGAGGCCGGCGAGCTGCTTCGCCGTCCCGCCCGAGGTGAGGCGGCGGGAGCCGGCCTGGCCGAGCGGGACGACGGGTGCGCCGGTGGCGTGGGCGAGGCGGGCCAGGCCGCTGCGGAAGGAGCCGGGCGGCAGTTCGCCGGAGTCCCGGCGGCGCGGCAGCCCGCCCTCGCCGTAGATCAGCACGACCCGCCCGGCCGCCAGCGCCTCGGCCGCCGCGTCGAGCGACTCCGCGGCCCGCGCGGTGCCCCGGTGGACGGCGATGTGCCCCTCGTGGCGCAGCAGTGTCCCGAGCAGGGGGATCCGCCACAGGCCGGCGGTGGCCAGCACGACCGGCCGGGCACCGAGCCGGTGCAGGGCGGCGAGCACCACGACGGGGTCGGCGAGCGAGGTGTGGTTGGCCGCGACGATGCTTCCCGGTGCGACGGTGGGGGCCGCTTGGGCCGCTTCCGAGGTGGCGGTAGTGGTGGGAGCGGCGGCGGGGGCCGGGTCGGCGGTGATGCGGAGGCGGCCGAAGGCGGGCAGCAGGAGGGCAGCGGTGCGGCTCAGCATGGCGTGGGGTGCGTCCTCGGTGACGGCGGGAGCGGGGTGCTGTCCGTCAGTCTGCTCGGGTGCGCCGGACGGCGCCTGAGTACCCGTACTCAAGCCGGGCCGGGTGCTCCGGGGAGCCGTGGGCCGCCCCCGCGCCGACCGCTCGGCGCGCGCCCTGCGCCGACCTCGTCTAGGCTCGGTCGGATGAGGCGACTGGACGTCATCGACCAGGCACTGTTCCATCGAATCGCCGTGTCCGAGCGCCCCTTCGGGGCCGGGTCACGGGTCGGCCCCTGGCTGCGCCGGGCCAGTCACGCCGCCGACCACGGGAAACTGTGGTTCGGCACGGCCGCCGTGCTCGGGGCCATCGGCGGGCGGAGCGGACGGCGGGCGGCACTGCGCGGGATCAGCGCGCTGGCGCTCGCCTCGTACACCGCCAATGTGGCCGCCAAACAGCTCACCCGGCGCCCGCGGCCCGCGCTCGACCACATTCCCGCCGCCCGTCGGCTGCTGCGCCAGCCGATCACCACCTCCTTCCCCTCGGGGCACTCGGCCTCGGCGGCGGCCTTCGCGACGGCGGTGGCGATCGAGTCCCCGGCGGCGGCGGCCGTGGTGGCGCCGGTCGCGCTGGCCGTGGGTGTCTCCCGGGTGTACACCGGCGCGCACCACCCGAGCGATGTCCTGGCCGGCTTCGCGCTGGGCTCGGCCCTCGCCGCGCTGACGCTGCGCTGGTGGCCCCGCTCCTCGCACCTGCGGCCCACCGCCGGGCCCGCGCGCCGCTCCGCTCCGGCGCTGCCCGAGGGGCAGGGCCTGTCGGTGGTGGTCAACTCGGGCTCCGGCAGCGGCGCGTTGACGACCTACGGCCCCGAGGAGACGGTCACCGTGCTGCGCGACCTGCTGCCCCGCGCCGAGGTCCGCCTCTGCGGGCCCGACGACGACCTGCCCGCCCTCCTCGCCGAGGCCGCCGACCGGGCCTCGGCCGCGGGCGGGGCGCTCGGGGTCTGCGGCGGCGACGGCAGCGTCAATCTGGCGGCCGGGCTGGCCGTGGAGCGGGACCTGCCGCTGGCGGTGTTCCCCGGCGGCACGCTCAACCACTTCGCGGTGGATCTCGGCATCGAGGACTTCGAGGCGACGGCGACGGCCGTGACCGCCGGCAGCGCGTGCGGGGTGGACCTCGGGCTGGCCGCCGACGGTACCGGGCAGCGGTACTTCCTCAACACCTTCAGCCTCGGTGTCTACCCCGAACTGGTCCAGCTGCGGGAGTCGTTGGAGGGCCGGATGGGCAAGTGGCCGGCCCTCGCGGTGGCCACCGCGAAGGTGCTGGTGAACGGTGAGCCGGTCACCGTCCGGGCCGGCGGGCGGGACCGGCGACTGTGGCTGCTGTTCGCCGGGAACGGCGCCTACGACCCGCCGGGCTTCGCCCCGACCCACCGGACCGGACTCGCCGACGGCCTGCTGGACGTCCGGGTGGTCGACGCGGGCCAGCCGCTCGCCAGGACCAGGCTCGCCGCCGCGTTCCTGTCCGGCACCCTCGCCCGGTCCCGGGTGTACCACGCGGCCCGGCTCCGGGCGCTCGACCTGGAGGGGCTGGGCGACGCCGACCGGATGGCGGTCGACGGGGAGTCGGTGCCCGCGGCGGGCCCGCTCCGGCTGGCCAAGTCCGGGCGGGCGTTGACGGTCTACCGGCCCGCCGAGGGCTGAGCACCGGCGCCGACGGCGACGCCCGCCGTCCCCGGGCGTGCCCGGTCGGCGTGCCCGGTCGGCCTGCCCAGTCGGCGTGCCCGGTCGGCGCGCTCAGCCGGTGTGCAGGACCCGGAAGCGGCCGGGGTCCGCCGGGTCCCGATCGGCCACCTGGACCGGGGCCCAGGCCCACTGCCACACACCGATGCCCGGCGCGCGGGAGAACCGTACCGACCCCCGGGTGCCCTCGACCTCGACCGACGGCCAGGCATCGGCGAGCCGGGCCCGGTCGGCGCCGTGCGAGCGCAGCATCCCGGCGAGCACGGTGACGGTGTCGTAGCCCTCGAAGGCGACGAAGGAGGGCTCCTCGCCCAACTGCTCGCGCAGCGCCGCCCCGACGCGGGCGCCGAGCGGGCCGAGGTGTTCGGGCAGGTAGCGCAGGAACGGTACCCCGGCGCCGTCCTGGCCCAGCAGCGTCGCCCAGTCGGCGAGTTCCGGCTGGCCGGCCGGAGCGCCGATCAGGATCCCGGCGAGGCGCCGGTCCCGGCGGACGGCCCGGACGATCGGCACCGCCGGGTCGGGGTGGCCGGCCAGGAGCACGAGGGCGGTCGCACCGTCGGCGGCGAGCTCCCCGCAGACGCCCTCGGGGGTGAGGGTGCGCAGGTCGAGTTCGACGAGGGTGCCGCCGCTTGCCGTGATCCGGTCCCGGAGGATGGCGGTCCCGGAGGCCCAGTAGACGCTCGGGTCGGCCGCCACGGCGATCCGGCGGTGGCCCGCGCCGAGGAGGAAGTCCGCGTAGACGCGCCACCCGTGCGACTGTGCCGGGGCGAGCCGGGCGACGCGTTCGGCCGGCCCGTCGGCGAGCGCGTCGAGCACCGCGGAGGAGCACAGGAAGGGCAGGCCGAGGGCCTCGGCCCGGGCGGCCGCGGCGCGCGCGACCACGCTGTGGTACTCCCCCGCCAGGGCGGCCACCCCCAGACCGGCCAGTTCGTCCACGGCCGCCTCGGCCCGCCCGGGATCGGCGGCGGTGTCGCGGACCACCAGCTCGACGGGCCGGCCGGCGATCCCCCCGGCGTCGTTGACCTCGCGCGCGGCCAGGTCGAGTCCGGCGAGCAGGTGCCGGCCCGCCGCGACCCAGCCGGGGCGGGTCAGCGGCACGAGGGCCCCGATCCGGACCGACGCTCCGTCGGCGGGCGCCGCCCCGGGCGGCCGGGGCGGCCGGTGCGGCCGGTGCGGCTCGTTCGGCCCGCGCGGGTCCGGTGCTGTGTTCATGCGGTGCTCTCTCCCCGTGATCATTTCAGCGGTTCATGATCAGGACGCGCAGCCTACCCAGGCGCGGGCCGGTGGAGGCCGCCGCGCCCCACGACGCAACCGCCCCGGCGACACGCAACTCACCCCGTTCAGGTGACATTCCCCCCTTTTGCACCGGACCGGTCCCTAGGGTTCGAAGCACCGTTTGTCCACGAAGGGATTTACGTCATGTACCGCACTGTCCGTACGTTCGCCGTCCTCATCGCCGCCGTCGGCGCCATTTCCATCCCCACCCAGGCCTTCGCCGACGACGAGGTGACCGTGCACACGACCACCATCACCGTGATCGGCACCGGCAACCAGCTCGCCGGCGGCGAGATCACCAACGTCGGCGGTGATGCCATCATCGGATCCTTCGACGGCATCGACGTCCACTGACCCTGACCCTTCTGTCCCCCGGTTCCACCACGGAACCGCACCGCCCGCGCCAGTCCCCGGCGCGGGCGGTGCCGTGTCCCCCCGCGCCCGGCCCCCGCTCAGGCTCAGGTCTCGCGCTGCGGCCGGTACTCCGCCTCGGTCGTGCCGAAGGTCCAGGCCACGCCGGCCCGGGCGGTCCTGGTGTCCGGCGGCACCCGCAGCCAGTAGGTGCGGAAGGTGCCGTCCGGCTCGGCGGTCGAGTTGACCACCTCGACCATCACCACCGGCTCGTCGTCCGGCAGTTGGATCCGCCAGAGCACACCGGTCGCGTCCCGGTGCAGCGGCTCGGCGCCGGAGTCGGCGAGGTAGCGCTCGTAGCCGTAGTGCTCCAGCAGCACGCGGCGCAGCTCGGCGTTCTCCTCGGTGCGGATCCGCTCGACGGTGACGGTGCCGAGCCCGGCCAGGAACTCGGCGGGGACGGGCATGCCCCGCCAGGCGTGGAGGGCGAAGCCGTCGGAGTATTCGAGGGCCGGTCCGTCGGCGCGGTCCAGCCGGCCGGCCTCGTCGCGGTGCAGGGCGATCGGGCGCTCGCTGATCAGCACCGTGTCCGCGTAGGGCCACCACCAGCCGGTGGTACGTGCCACCTCGGCCAGCGCGGCGATCCCCTCGCCGGCGGCAGCCACCGCGCCCGGCGCACCGTCCGGCGCCGCGCCCAGCACTCCGGCGGCCTCGAAGGCGGCGAACCAGGGCGCGTCGTGCTGGCCCCGCACGGCGTCGAGCAGCGCGAGCCTGGCGGCGGTGCGGCGCTCGCGGGCCACCCCGGCATCCCCCGGCGGGACGTCCTCGGCGGCCGGGTCGGGGGCGAGCCGGTCGAGCAGGGCGCCGCGGATCCGGTCGGCGAGCGCGTTGGTCACCGGGCCGAGCTCGCCGCCGGTCAGCGCCCAGAGCGGTGGCCAGCCGACCGCGCCGGTCCGCTCGACCGCCTGTCGGCGGACCGCGTCCCACGGCAGGGTCCTGACCGCCTCCCGGACGGTCGAGGCCCCGGCCGCGCGCAGCTCCAGGGCCGCCTCCGCCGCCGCCAGCGGCGAGCCGAACCACCTGATGTCGGCCGGTTCGGCCAGGCCGGCGGCCCGGTACGCGGCCCGCACCGCCCGCTCGACGCCGGCCCGGTCGGCCGGGCCGGTGGCAGCGGCGGTCGCCCGCCAACGAGCCGTCACCTCGGCGGTCACCTCGGCGGTCACCACAGCCGTCACCTCGGCCGACGCCGCCGCATCGGCCGCCGCCACGGCCGCTGTCGCCTGTCCGGTCCCCATCCCCATCACCCTCTCCGTTCCCGACCGGGCACCCCGCCCGGCCGTAGTGCGGACGCCGTACGCCCGCCCCGCCTCGTCGTGCTTCCCCACCTCGTGCGCCGCCCGGCGCGCACCCGCGCGCGGGCCGCCGTCAGTCGGCGACGATCCGCACCGCGCCCGGCGCGTACTCGCGCTGACGGACCACCCGGAACCAGCCCTTGGGCAGCGGTATCGCCGCGTGCTCCTCGTGCACCACCCGGCCGCCCTCCGGCAGGTGCAGCCACGCCACCCCGAACGGACCCGCCTCGCGCCGCAGCTCCCCCGGCCCGACCACGGCGTGCGCGTGCCCGGTCACCTCGCCCAGCGCCAGCACCAGCCGCCCCCGCGCGTCCCTGGGCTGCCCGGCCAGCGAGGCCACCCGGGACGGGACGGCCTCCTTCTCCACCGGCACCAGCAGCACGTCACCCTGACGGAACATCAGCTCTCCCTCGCCGAATCGACGACGCATCGGATTCCCACACCACGGACCATAGGGCAGGGGTCCGACAACGGCCCCGGTGCCCGAGTGACCTCGGTGGAACACCGGGGCTGCCGGGACTGATGGTCCGTGACGGTCGCTAGTCTGTGCGACCGTCGGCCTGCGGGGCCGACCAGCATATGCACCACCAGCACATGTACCAGCAGGGGGATCTGTCACCATGTCGTCTCGTCGTACCGCCCTGGCCGCCGCCGCCGCAGCCACCGCCGTCCTGACCCTCGCCGCCTGCGGCCCCGACGACGGTTCCGGGACCGGGGCCGCGCCCGCCGGTCCGTCCGCGGCCGCCGGTTCGTCCGCGGCCCAGCCGTCCGCCGGTGCACCGGGGGGTGCCTGCGCCACGCCGAAGCCCAACGGCAACCGCCGGGTGATCCACCCGGTCAAGCAGCCGCGCCAGGACACCGTGACCTACCAGGAGACCGGCTACACCTGCACGGTCAACGACGGGAAGTGGGAGCCGGCCGGGCCCCAGAAGAACCTGATGTTCGCCCCGGAGGTCAAAGCCCAGCTCCAGCCCGCGTCCGGCCAGTACAGGACCGTGGTGGTCGGCGAGCTGTGGAACCACATCGGGGCGTGCCTGGACCGCACCCCCGACGCGGGCGTGTGCAGTTCCGGTCTGAACTACGAGATCGCGCTGGACGGCGAGGGCAGGATCAACGAGATCCGGGAGCTGTACGCCTCCTGAGCCTCTGCCACCGCCCGGCCGCGTCGGCCCGGTTCAGCCCGGCGTACCCCACGCGGCTGGCGCGGCCGGGCGTCGGCGCCCTCAGGTGCACCAGAAGAGGAACGGTGTGCAGGTGGGCGTCGGCCGCGGGGTGGGCGTGCCGGACGGCGTGCCGGTAGCAGTCGCGGTGGCGGTACCCGTACCGGTCCCCGAGGGCGTGCCGCCGGCCGACGGGGGCGGGCCCGGCGCCGAGGGCGGTGCCGTCGGCGGGGCGGTGCTCGGAACCGCCGGGACGGGCGCCGCCGGAGCGGGCACTCCCTGGCCCGGCAAGCCTCCGGTGGCCGACGCCGTGGCCCCACCGTCCTTGCCCGCCGAGGGCGACGGAGCGGCGGGGCCGGACCCCGAGGGCGACCCGGAGGCGGGTGCGGACGCCGTCCTGCTCGCGGGAGGCCGGGTGGTCGACGGGACCGGGGCCGGGGCCGTCACCGCCGGAGCGGTGGACACCGTCGGCCCCGGGGCCGAACCGCTTCCCGGTGCCCCGGTGGTGGCCGGGACCGGCGCCGCCGCCTCGGCCGGCACGCCTTCGGAGCCGTTCGCCACCAGCGTCGCCGCCCCGAGCCCCAGCACCGCCGCACCGAGCACGGACACCACGATCCGCCCCGGCCGCCGCCGCGTCCGCCGGATCCGTCGCGTACGCCCCGCCGTCCGCCGGGAGCCCGGACCACCGGGGCCCGGGCCGCCACCGGGCGCGGCCGGTCCCGCCGGTTCCGGCAGCGGACGCGCGGACGCCCCGGCCTGGGAGCCGGGCGGCGCGGGTCGGTCCGGGCCGGTCGCGGGCGCCCCGCAACCGGGGCAGGCCAGAGCGCCGTTCAGATGACGGCGGCAGGGAGCGCAGTAGTTCATAGGATCTTTCCCGTGCTGCCGGACAGCAGACTCACACCGGTCGCCGTCCTTCGCCGCCGGCCGCGCACATCGTCGTGCACATGCGGAGCCTAGGCAGCGCGACCGCGGGGGTGCCATGCCTCCCTGTGAGGCTTCTGGAGAGATGCCGTGTCAGTCGACCGCACACCACCCACCGGTCGCCCACGGCCCGCCGCTTCCCCCAGGACAGCCCGGGGAGCGATCCGGAGGCGACCCGGCCGGGGGATTGTCGGTCCGGGCTGGTAGACAGTTGTTCGGCCCGCACCGACGCCCCAGGAGCAGCGCATGACGGTCAACAAGCACATCGAGGACTTCCACGGCCTGCCGGTCTTCGACTTCGTCACGGCCGTCGACGCGGGCGGCGAGCTGCCTGAACCGGGCGCGGTCGCCTGGAAGATCGGCATCGAGTTCGACTCCGAGCAGGACTGGCCCGCCCGTTGGGGGCAGTTCCTCGACCGGGTGGACACCGGCTCGGTCACGGCCGTGGTGGTCGGCGAGTGGTCGTGCGACGGCCCGGTGAGCTTCGCCGGACCGCTGGCCGCCCTCCTGGGGGCGGCCGATCGGCTGCCCGCGCTGCGCGGGCTGTTCATCGGCGACATCACGTACGAGGAGAACGAGATCTCCTGGATCGAGATGGTCGACGTGACACCGGTGCTGACGACCTTCCCGCTGCTCACCGAGCTGGTGGTGCGCGGTGCCTCCGGCGAGTACGCGGAGGGCACCGGCGTGGCACTCCAGCCGCTGCGGCACGAGCACCTGCGGGCGCTGCGCTTCGAGTCGGGCGGCCTCCCGGGGGAGGTGCCGCGGGCGGTCGCGGCGAGCGAGCTGCCCGCGCTGGAGCGGCTGGAGTTCTGGCTCGGCGTGCAGGCGTACGGCGGCACGACCCGCCCGGCCGATCTGGACCCGTTCCTGGACGGCGGCCGGTTCCCCGCGCTGCGCCACCTCGGCCTGCAGAACAGCGAGTTCCAGGACGAGATCGCCGCCGCCCTCGCGCACGCCCCCGTGGTGGCCCGGCTGGAGTCGCTGAACCTGTCGATGGGCGTGTTCACCGACGAGGGCGCGACGGCGCTGCTGGACGGCCAGCCGCTGACCCACCTCAAGCACCTCGACCTGCACCACCACTACCTCAGCCAGGGCATGCAGCAGCGACTGCGCGAGGCCCTGACGGGGGTCGAGCTCGACCTCTCCGAGGCCGGCAAGCCCGACGATCAGTGGCAGTACGTGGCGGTGGCCGAGTAGTCCGCCCGCCCGGGGCGCGTCCTCCAGCGGCCGCCCCGGCCACCCCGTCCGACCGTTCCCGCACTCGCCGAAGTCGCCGCAATCGCCGCTCAGGGGGCACCCGTGATCATCACCAGCACCGTCGACCGCTTCCTCCACCTGCCGGTCGTCGACTTCTCGGTCGACAAGCCCCACCGGGGCAACCGGGGTGACCGGATCGAGCTCCCGGAGCCGGGCACCGTCGCCTGGCGGCTCGCCGTGGCGTACGGCGCGGAGGGCGGTTTCGACGTCCTCTGGTCCGCCTTCCTGGAGGCGGTCGACCCGGCCACCGTCCGCGGGCTGCTCCTCGGCCCCTGGTGGACCCAGGACTACACCCCGGTGTCCGAGGCGCTCACCAGGATCGTCGCCGACGCCGACCGGTTCCCCGCCCTGGAGGGCCTGGTCATCGGCGACGTCTGGTACGAGGACTGCGAGATCTCCTGGCTGGAGATGTCCGACGTCACCCCGGCCCTGACGGCGTTCCCCGGGCTGACCGACCTCGTGGTGCGCGGCGGCAACGGGCTGGGGCTCGAACCCTTCCGGCACGAGCGGCTGACCCGCCTGCGGATCGAGACCGGCGGGCTGCCGGCCGAGGTGGTCCGGGGCGTCGCCGCGAGTGAACTTCCCGCCCTGGAGAGCCTGGAGCTGTGGTTCGGCGTCGACGAGTACGGCGGCGACGCGACGATCGACGACGTCGCGCCGCTGCTGACCGGCACCCGGCTGCCGGCGCTGCGCCACCTCGGCCTGCAGAACAGCGAGTTCCAGGACGAGATCGCCGCCGCCGTCGCGCACGCCCCCGTGGTGGCGCAGCTGAGCACGCTGAGCCTGTCCATGGGCGTGCTGAGCGACGAGGGCGCGGCCGCGCTGCTGGACGGCCAGCCGCTCACCCACCTCAAGAGCCTCGACCTGCACCACCACTACCTCAGCGAGGCCATGCAGGAGCGGGTCAGGGAGGCCCTGCCGGGCGTGGGCGTCGACCTCTCCGACGCCGAGGAGGAGGACGAGGACGAGTGGCGCTACGTCGAGGTCTCCGAGTAGGCGCGGGCCGATGCTGACGACCCCGCGGGCCATCGGCCCGGCTCCGGACCGGGCGGTCCACCGGCTTCCGCCGGACGGGCGGCTGACCGTGCTCGGCAATCCCGGCCACCGCCGGGTGGCCCTGTTCGCGGCCGCCGCCCGGGCCGCCGGGCTGCCCGAGCCCGCCGTCCTGCCCTGGATCGATCTGCTGCGCGGCACCCACCGGCTGTCGCCGGGCACCGTACTGCGGATCGAGTCCCCGGGCGAGGACGAAGCGGTGGACGCGCTGCTGCGCGGCCCGGTGCTCGGCGCGGAGTACGCGGCGACCCGGGTCGAGGGCGGCGCGGCCTGGTACGCCGGGGTGACGGCCGCGCTGCGCACGCTGGCCGCGACGCCGGGGGTCGGGCTGCTCGGTGATCCGGAGGAGATCGCCGTGATGTTCGACAAGCGGCGGACGCACGCCCTGCTGTCGGCGGCCGGGGTCCCGGTGCCGCGCGCCCTGGAGGGCGGCGCCGTCACCGGCTGGGAGGACCTCAGGGCGCGGTTGGACGCCGCCGGGCTGCGCCGGGTCTTCGTCAAACCGTCCCACGGCTCCTCCGCTTCGGGCGTGGTGGCGCTGGAGTTCGGGCCGCGCGGCCAGCTGCGGGCCACCACCTCGGTGGAGCTCGCCGACGGCCGGATGCACAATTCGCTGCGGGTCCGCCGCTACCAGGAGGAACGGCAGGTGGCGGAGCTGGTCGACCGGCTCGCCCCGGACGGCCTGCACGTCGAGCAGTGGGTGCCGAAGGCCTCCCAGTCGGGCCGCTCGGCCGACCTGCGGGTCGTGGTGGTCGCCGGGCGGGCGACCCATGCGGTGGTCCGCACCAGCGACCGGCCGATGACCAACCTCCACCTCGGCGGTGCCCGGGGCAGCCTGGAGCTGGCCCGGGAGGCCGCCGGACCGGCCTGGCCGGACCTCCTGGAGACGGCGGAGCGGGCGGCCGCCTGCTTCCCGAGGTCGCTGATGGTCGGCGTCGACGTCCTGCCGACCGCCGCCTGGCGGCGCACGGTGGTCGGCGAGGTCAACGCCTTCGGGGACTTGCTGCCCCGGCTCACCGGCCTGGCGGGCGGGCCGGCGGAGGGCCTCGACACCTACGCCGCCCAGCTCGCCGCGCTCGGCGCCGTCCCGCCGGCGGCCGCACCGCCCGGTGCGCCGGACCCGGCGACGCACTCGACATACCCGACTCACCCGAACCACCCACCTACGGAACAGCCCTGATGAGCCACCGCACCGCCGCCACCGACCCGACCACGGACGCCGACCCGACCTCGGCCCCGGGCAGCTCCCCGGCTCCCGCCGAACCCGACATGAACGCCGTGGTGGGCAGCCACGACCTGTTGCTGATCACCCTGGACACCCTGCGCTTCGACGTCGCCGAGGAACTGGCCGCCGCCGGGCGGATCCCGCACCTGGCCGCCCACCTGCCCGGCGGGCGCTGGGAGCGGCGGCACTCCCCCGGCAGCTTCACCTACGCCGCCCACCAGGCGATCCTGGCCGGCTTCCTGCCGACCCCGGCCTCGCCCGGCGGGCCGCACCCGCGGCTGTTCGCCGCCCGGTTCGCCGGGTCGGAGAGCACCGCGCCGCGCACCTGGGTGTTCGACGCCCCCGACCTGCCGGGTGCGCTCGCCGCCGCCGGCTACCGGACGGTCTGCATCGGCGGCGTCGGCTTCTTCAACAAGCAGGGCCCGCTGGGCTCGGTGCTGCCGGGGCTGTTCCAGGAGAGCCACTGGGCGCCCGAGATGGGCGTCCCCTCGCCGACGTCCTTCGAGGCACAGGTCGACCGGGCCGAGCGGGTGGCGGCCGAGCAGCCCGACGGGCAGCCGCTGTTCCTGTTCGTCAACGTCCCGGCACTGCACCAGCCGAACTGGTTCCACCTGCCCGGCGCGACCCGCGAGCACGGCGACAGCAGGGAGAGCCACGCCGCCGCGCTGGAGTACGTGGACGCCCACATCGGCCGACTGTTCGCGGCGATGAGCGCGCGGCGGCCGTGCTTCGCGATCGTCTGCTCGGACCACGGCACGGCCTACGGGGAGGACGGCTACACCGGCCACCGGATCGGCCACGAGGTGGTCTGGACGGTGCCGTACGCCCACTTCACGCTGCCCGCGACGACCGCACCGGCCGTGCCGGCCTCGTCGGCCTCGTCGGCCACAGCGGCTGGGCCCACCTCGTCCGCCGTACCCGCCCCGACCGCCGAGGAGACCGTATGACCACCGCCCCCGCCGCGCCGGCCGTCCTCCCGGACGGGTCCGCGGGCTCCTCCCCGTACCAGTCGTACGTGTACGCCTACCCGCACAAGACGGCGTACCGCGAGCTGCCGGACCGTCCGCCGCTGCGCGAGCTGTGGGCGGGCGAGTCCCAGCACGCGCTCTCGCTCTACCTGCACATCCCGTTCTGCGAAGTGCGCTGCGGCTTCTGCAACCTGTTCACCCGGATCGGCGGCCCGGAGGGGCTGACCACCGCCTATCTGGACGCGCTCGACCGGCAGGCGGGTGCCGTCCGGGCGGCGCTGGACGAGGCGGCCGGGTTCGCGCTGGCCGCGTTCGGCGGCGGCACCCCGACCTATCTGAGCGCCGCCGAGCTGGAGCGGCTCTGCGACATCGCCGAGCACCGGATGGGTGCCGACCTGCGGGCGATCCCGCTCTCGGTCGAGGCCTCCCCCGCCACGGCCACCGCCGACCGCCTCGCCGTACTGGCCGAGCGCGGCACCACCCGGCTGAGCCTGGGGGTGCAGTCCTTCGTCGACGCCGAGGCGCGCTCGGCCGTCCGGCCGCAGAAGCGCGCCGAGGTCGAGGCCGCGCTGGGCCGGATCCGGGACGCCGGGTTCCCGGTCCTCAACATCGACCTCATCTACGGCATCGACGGCCAGACGGAGGCGAGTTGGCTCCGCTCGCTGGACGCCGCACTCGCCTGGCGGCCCGAGGAGCTGTACCTGTACCCGCTGTACGTCCGGCCGTTGACCGGCCTGGCCCGGCGCGGGGAGGCGGAGAGCCCCGCCCAGTGGGACACCCGGCGGCTCGCGCTCTACCGGGCCGGCCGCGACCACCTGCTCGCCCAGGGCTACGAGCAGGTGTCGATGCGGATGTTCCGCCGGTCGGCCGCGCCGCAGGCCGGGGTGAGCGAGTACGCCTGCCAGACGGACGGCATGGTGGGCCTCGGCTGCGGCGCCCGCTCCTACACCTCCCGTCTGCACTACTCCTTCGACTACGCGGTGGACGCGACGGAGGTGCGCCGCATCATCGACGACTACGTGGCGACCCCGGGGTTCGACCGCGCGGTGGTCGGCCGGGCGATGACTCCGCCGGAGGCCCGGCGCCGGCACCTCGTGCAGTCGCTGCTCCAGGCGGAGGGGCTGGCGCTCGCCGACTACCGGAACCGCTTCGGCAGCACCCCGGCCGAGGACTTCCCGGCCGAGTTCGCCTCCTTCGCCGCCCGCGGCTGGCTGGCCGAGGACGCCCATGGCACGGGCGGCGCGGGCGGTGCAGGCGGCGCGGCCACCGGTCCGGCGGATCGCGCCGAGCGGCTCAGGCTCTCGCCCGAGGGCCTGGCGCACTCGGACGCGGTCGGCCCGATGCTGTTCTCGCCCGAGGTCCGCGCGCTGATGGCGGAGTACGAGGCGAAATGACCTTCCTCGGCATGCCCGCGCCCGGGCCCGTACCGACCCCGAGGCCCGCCCCGTCCCCGACGCACACCCCGCCCCCGACGCCCGGGCCGCTCGACCTCCGTCTGCTCTACCGGGGCCCGCTGGCCTCCTGCGACTACGACTGCCCGTACTGCCCGTTCGCCAAGCGGCGCGACACGCCCGATCAACTTCGCTCCGACCGGGCCGCGTTGGAGCGGTTCACCGGCTGGGTGGCCGGACGCGCCGGGTCCGGGGACACCCTCTCGGTGCTGTTCACCCCCTGGGGCGAGGGTCTGGTGCGGTCCTGGTACCGGCGGGCCATGGTCGGGTTGAGCCGGCTGCCGCACGTGCGGCGGGTCGCGATCCAGAGCAACCTCAGCTGCCGCACCGGTTGGCTGGCCGAGGCGGACCTCGACACCCTCGCGCTCTGGGTCACCTACCACCCCGGCCAGGTCGAGCACGAGCGCTTCCTCGCCAAGTGCCGCGAGCTGGACGCGCTCGGCGTCCGGTACAGCGTCGGCGTGGTGGGGCAGCCGGAGCACCTCGCGGCGGCCCGGCGGCTGCGCGCCGAGCTGTCCCCGGCGGTCTACCTGTGGATCAACGCCGCCGAAGGCCGGACCTACACCGACGCCGAGGCGGCCGACTGGACCGCCCTCGATCCGCACTTCGGGTACAGCCGGCACGCCCACCCCAGCGCCGGCCGGGCCTGCCGCACCGGCGAGTCCGTGGTCTCCGTGGACGGCGACGGCACGGTCCGCCGCTGTCACTTCGTGCCCGAGGAGCTGGGCAACCTCTACGACGGCTCCTACCGGGCCCGGCTCGGCCCACGGACCTGCCCGCTACCGGTCTGCGACTGCCACATCGGCTATGTGCACCTGGAGACGCTGCCGCTGTACGACGTCTTCGCGGGCGGTGTGCTGGAGCGGATCCCGCACACCCGGTGACGCCACCGGCACGCTGCGGGGTACCTGGGCCCCGACCGGGCTCCGGCCTGGCCGGGTCCCGGTCCACGTACCTACGCTGGAGGGAGGAGGAGGCGATCAGCATGCTTGGAGACGCACCCTTGGTGGCGATCATTCCCGCCGCCGACGTGGCCCGGGCGAAGGCTTTCTACACCGACACCCTCGGCCTCAAGCTCACGGACGCCGGCCCGCACGGCGATCTGACCTTCGAGTGCGGAGGCAGCGAGTTCGGCATCTACGAGACACCCAGCGGCGGCCAAGCCGCCCACACCCTGGCCAGTTTCAAGGTCTCCGACCTGGACGCGGAGATGGCCGGACTGCGCGGCAAGGGCGTCGTGTTCGAGGAGTACGACATGCCCGGCCTGAAGACGGTCGACGGCGTCGTCGAGGACGACGGCATGCGCGCGGCCTGGTTCAAGGACAGCGAAGGAAACATCCTCTGCCTGAACGAGCGCACCGCCGGCTGACCCGGCCGACCCGCTCACAGCAGACAGCACCGGACCGGACGTACCGCACACGCCCCCGGCCGGGCGCAGCACTGCGCGGTGCCCGGCCGGGGAACGAAGGAGCGGGGGGTCACTGCGGGCGTCAGCCCTCGGCGGCGAGGCCCGGAACGGCGGTGTCGAGGGCCTCGGTGACCTGGTCCAGCAGCACCCTCAGGGTGGCGAGCTGTTCGACCGGGAGCCCGGTCGCGACCAGCAGTCGGCGGGGCACCTGTCCGGCGCGCTCGCGCATCGCGGAACCCTCGTTGGTGAGGCTGACGGTGACCGAGCGCTCGTCCTCCGGGCTGCGCTTCCGATGCACCAGGCCGGCCGCCTCCAACCGCTTGAGCAACGGGGAGAGGGTCCCCGAGTCCAGTCGGAGGTGTTCGCCGATCCGTTTCACCGGCAGTTCGCCGTGTTCCCAGAGCACGAGCATCACCAGGTACTGCGGATAAGTCAGGCCAAGGTCCTTGAGCAACACCCGGTAGACACCGCCGAAGGCGCGGGAAGCCGCGTTCAGCGAGAAGCAGATCTGTCGGTCCAGGAGGAGCAGGTCGGCATCGTCGGGAAGGTCGGGCAGCACGGTCATGGGTCCATGGTAGCGACGACATGTGCCCTATTCAGTTGTGCGCAATTGAATGGTGTGCTCTACTTGTCTTCGGAAGGCGGCCCGAGCGGGCCGCCGGACCACCACTTCGTACGCAGGACGGAAGGGAACGGACCATGGACGCGCTCTACACCGCAGTCGCCACCGCCAACGGCCGGGAGGGCCGCACCGTCAGCTCCGACGGTCAGCTGGACCTCGCGCTGGCGATGCCGCCCGGCCTCGGCGGCAGCGGTCAGGGCACCAACCCGGAGCAGCTGTTCGCCGCCGGCTACGCCGCCTGTTTCGCCAGTGCGCTGGGCCTGGTCGGCCGGCAGGCCAAGGTGGACACCGGTGAGATCTCAGTGACCGCCGAGGTGTCCATCGGCAAGGACGCCGAGGGCTTCGGCCTCGCGGTGGTGCTGCGGGTCGAGCTGCCCGAGGCGCTCGCGGGCGAGACCGGCCAGCTGCTGGTGAAGAAGGCCCACGAGGTGTGCCCGTACTCCCGCGCCACCCGCGGCAACATCCCGGTCGAGCTCGTCGTCGAGTAGTCACCGGCCGAGCCGTGGCCGGTCCCGACCACCGACGGTGCCCCGTCGCGCGACCGCGCGGCGGGGCACCGTCGCGTCAGCCCGATCCACCGGGTGGCGACGGCGGGGGCGAATCCGGCGGACCCGGCACGTCCGGCGGACCCGGCGGCGGGAACGGGGGTGGCGCCGACGGCGCGGCCGGCGGCCCGCCCCCCGGCGGCCCACCGGCACCCCGCAGGACGTCCAGGCGGTGCCGGTACTCCTCCGCGTCGATCTCGCCGCGCGCGAACCGCTCCGCCAGGACCTGCTCGGCCGCCGGCCAGGCCGGCAGCACTCCGCCCGCCGGACCACCCGGGCCGCCGGGGCCACCCGGGGCCCCGCCCCACACGCCCTTGGGCGGCGGTGGACCGGCGACCCGCGACCTCCGGGCCAGAAGCACCGCGACGACCACCAGCGCCACCACGGCCAGCAGCAGTCCCAGCGCGAACAGGCCCAGGCCCCAGGGTCCGACATCATGACCGTAGCCATGGCCGTTCCAGTGCCTCATCACGACCTCCTGACCACCCCGGTCCACGGATGGCCGCCATGACCGACGGCCCGCCCCGGGGCGCTCGGCGCCTCACCACCATCGTGCGCCCCCGCCCGTCGGAGTGGCGTGAGGAGGGCCCGCCCCACCGCCGCACGGGGCCGAGCGGGAGGCGGGAGACCGCAGGAGGGCCACGGAGCATACGCCGCCGAGTGGCCGCCGGACCGGGAAAGCCGCTGGAGCCGGACCCTCCCGCACCGGCCGGGTAGCGTTCGCCCCATGAACCACCACCCGCCGGCCGACGACCGCGAGCGCCTCGTCGCGGCCGGGGCGCTGCTCCGCTACGCGGACCACCGCCCGCACCCGGCACTGGGCCACTCGACCATCGGCTACGTCTCGACGGCGCTCTGGTACGAACTCACCGCACTGGCCATCTCCCCCGACGCCGCGGCGGCCACGGCCCAAGCGCTGCTGCGCACCATCGCCGCCGACGCGGTGGACGCCGCCCTCGCGCCCGGCAACGAGACCGCGCCGCGCGACGACCTCTATGTGACCCACCCCGCGTACATCGGGCCGCGCCGCCGCACGGTCTGGTTCCAGCGCTCCGGACCGCGCGGACTGGTGACGGCGATGTTCCCGCCGTAGGGCGTGCCCTACGGATCACGCCGGGCGGGCTCCGCGAGACACGCCCTGGCTCCGATCACGCGTCCTCCGGACCGCCCCGCTCGATCCGCAGGCTGTGGCACGTCCAGCTGAGCAGGTCGGACCCGAAGATCGGCGGCCGGTCGTGGTAGGTGCCGTCCGCGACGGACAGGTTGACGATCAGGAAGGCGTGCCAGTCCGCGCCCACACCGCGCCGGTCGGCGTGGATCAGGGTGTCGTCGA
This sequence comes from Streptomyces sp. XY431, assembly GCF_001279805.1. Lineage (NCBI taxonomy): Bacteria > Bacillati > Actinomycetota > Actinomycetes > Kitasatosporales > Streptomycetaceae > Streptomyces > Streptomyces sp. XY431. Next base: position 59,422 of record NZ_LGDO01000036.1, on the reverse strand, counting down.
CGAACCAGTCGACCGAGTGGGCGCCGAAGACCGTCCGCAGGTCGAAGGTCACGCCGGGGGCTATACCGGCCTCGGCCCCGTGCCAGTAGCGATAGCCGCCCCGGACGTGGTTGGAGATCTCCAGCAGGTCGGGGTGGTCGGGGTGGTACTCGAAGACGTCGATCTCGTTGCCGCCGTCCCGCCAGGTCCAGATCGCCGGCCAGGCGCCGAGCTCGCGGGGCAGGGTGATGCGCGCGCTCAGCACGTCTCCGGTGCGGACCTGGAAGCCCTCGGGGCTGCCCTCGGTGGTCAGCAGATTGCACGTCCAGAGGTCGCCGCCGTGGCGCCGGACGGCGGTGAAGACTCCGCCGGGGCAGTACGCGCGGCTGAGGAAGTCGAGTTTGTGGTCCCCCCGGTTGGTCGGCCCCATCCGGGGATAGGCACTGCTGCGCCCCGCGATCCACTGGCTGGTCGATGTGAAGTCCGCGTCGAACACGACGGCCACGGCTGCCTCCCCGGTCACCGGCGGCGCGGCGGCCTACTACCGCCGCACACGCAGGGTGATATGCCCGATACGCAGCGCAATATTCGAAGCGGACGCTCCGGATCCAGCCGATTCCCGATCGAACGGCGTGGCGACGGACCGCATGCGCGGGCGTACCGGGTCAGCGGACCGGCGCAGGCGCGTCGCTCCCGCGCGCGCTGCCGTTGCGCGCGCCCCCGCCCCGCCCGTCGGCCCCGCGCCCTCCGGTGCCGCCTCCGGGGCCCTCAGCGCCCCCACCCCCTCCGCCCCCACCGGCTCCGCCGCCGGCCCCGTCCGCGCCGCCCGGGGAGTCGTCCTCCGGGCCCAGACCGCCGAAGGTGTCGGCACTCAGCCGGTCGGTCACCGACACCACGCCGTCCACCGAGCGGCAGAGGTTCAGCACGATCGGGACGAGGTGCGGCTCCGGCACCGTGCCGCTGAGCACCACCCGGCCCTGGTCGACCTCGACGCCGACCAGGGCCGGGCTCACGCCCTCGACCCGGCCGAGCACCTCCTCGACGATCTCCCGGCGGATCACCCGGTCCTCGCGGAGGAAGACCCGGAGCAGGTCCCCCCGGCTGACCATGGCGAAGACCCGGCCGTCCTCGTCCAGCACCGGCAGCCGCTTCACACCGTGCCGGCCCATCAACCGGGCCGCCGCGACGACGCTGGTCGACGGGGTGATGCAGACGACCGGTCCGCTCATCAGATCGGCGGCGGTGACGGTGCCGTCCGGACCGGGCCTGGCGGCGCCGGGCGGTGGCATCAGACTGCCCTGGTCCTCCTGGGCCGCCAGGGTGAGCAGCAGGTCCGCCTCCGAGACGATGCCGAGCGGCCGGCCGTCGTCGTCCACCACCGGCACGCCGGTGATGTCGTACTCGGCCAGTAGCGCGACGATCTCCCGGAAGCCGGTCTCGGGCATCACCCGGACCACGGGACTGGTCATCACTGATTCGACGGTGGCATGCCGCACGCCGGTTCACCTCGTCCGCGAGCACCGTCCGGCCGGACCTCTGTCGTCCGGTCGGCTGTACCAGGAGCATCTCCCCCGACCGGCCGATCCGCCAGGGGCCAAGGGGCTGAATCACGGGGACCAACGGCCCCTGGCCCCGAACACCGCGTTTACCGGGCCGGGCACCGTACTGCGCGGGTGCCCGGCGCCCGCGCCCGCGTCCGTCCCGGTGGGCCGGCCGGGCCGGACCGGCCGATCGGGGGTGCGCACGGCACCGGCGGTGCGGGTACGCCTTCCGGCCGGACCGCCCACCGCCGCCCCCGGGAGCCACCGTGACCGAACCCTCCAGCTCCGACGACCAGCACGACGACCGTCCCGACGACCGGCCCCCCGGCGGACCGCTGCGCTGCCTGGTCACCGGGGCCACCGGCTACATCGGCGGACGGCTGGTGCCGGTGCTGCTCGACGCCGGCCACACCGTACGGTGCCTGGTCCGCGCCCCGGACCGGCTGCGGGACCACCCCTGGCGGAGCCGGGTCGAGGTGGTCACCGGGGACGTCACCCGCCCCGAGAGCCTCACCGACGCCTTGACTGACATCGACGTCGCCTACTACCTGGTGCACTCGCTCGGCACCGGCCCGGACTTCGAGGCCACCGACCGGGACGCCGCCGGGGCGTTCGGGCGGGCGGCGGCGGCGGCCGGGGTGCGCCGGATCGTCTACCTGGGCGGCCTCGCCCCCGCCGGGGTCCCGGCCGGGCGGCTCTCGCCGCACCTGCGCTCGCGGGTCGAGGTCGGCCGGGAACTGCGGGCGAGCGGCGTGCCGACCGCCGAACTGCGGGCCGCGGTGATCATCGGCTCCGGCTCGGCCTCCTTCGAGATGCTGCGCCACCTCACCGAACGGCTCCCCGTGATGGTGACCCCGCGCTGGGTGGACACCCGGATCCAGCCGATCGCCGTCCGCGACGTGCTGCGGCTGCTGGTCGGCGCCGCGACGCTGCCGCCCGACCTCAGCCGCGCCTTCGACATCGGCGGCCCCGAGGTGCTGACCTACCGCCGGATGATGGAGCGGTACGCGGCGGTGGCCGGACTGCCGCGCCGGCTGATCCTCGCCGTACCGGTCCTCACACCCCGGCTCTCCAGCCTCTGGGTCGGCCTGGTCACCCCGGTGCCCGGGACGATCGCCCGGCCGCTGGTGGAGTCGCTGCGGTACGAGGTGGTCCGCACCGAGCACGACCTCGACCGCCTCCTGCCCGAGCCGCCGGGCGGCGCCGTCGGCTTCGACGAGGCCGTCCGGCTGGCACTGCGGCGGATCAGGGACGCGGACGTCGCCACCCGGTGGTCCTCCGCCTCGCTGCCCGGCACCCCCAGCGACCCGCTGCCCACCGACCCGGACTGGGCCGGCGGCAGCCTCTACCAGGACGTCAGGGAACTCCGGGTGGACGTCGACCCGGCCGCGCTGTGGCGGGTGGTGGAGGCGATCGGCGGCGACAACGGCTGGTACTCCTTCCCGCTCGGCTGGGCGGTGCGCGGGTGGGTGGACCGGCTGCTCGGCGGGGTCGGCCTGCGGCGCGGGCGGCGGGACCCGGCGCGGCTGCGGGTCGGCGACTCGCTCGACTTCTGGCGGGTGGAGGAACTCGAACCCGGACGGCTGCTGCGGCTGCGCGCCGAGATGCGGCTGCCCGGTCCGGCCTGGCTGGAGCTGACCGTCGTCCCGGACGGCACGGGCGGCTCCCGGTACCGGCAGCGGGCGCTGTTCCACCCGCGCGGGCTGGCCGGACACGCCTACTGGTGGTCGGTGGCGCCCTTCCACGCCGTCGTGTTCGGCGGGATGGCCCGGCGGATCACCGAGGAGGCCGCGCGCGGTGCCGAGGGGGATGCCGGGGATGCCGGGGGCGGTACGACCTGAGCGGCCGCCCGGCCGTCAGCGGGCCCGGCGCAGGTCGGCCAGCTCGCCGGTGATCCGGCCGAGGAAGCGCGCCACCGCGGCGAGTTCGGCCGGGGTGAACTCGGCACGCACCGTCTCGGTCCGCCGGGCCACCGGCGCGAACCACTCCGCCGCCATCCGGCCGGCGCCCGGCAGGTAGTGCACCAGGACCAGGCGCCGGTCCGCGGTGTCCCGGCTGCGGCGGATGTGCCCGGCCCGCTCCAGCCGGTCCAGCACGGCGGTGACGGCGCCCGAGGAGAGGCCCAGTTCCTCGCCCAGCCGCCCGGGCGTGATCCCCCCGCTGCCGGACCGGTCGGACTCCGGGGCCGCGCGCATGATCGCGAGCAGCGCCTGGACGTCCGTGGTGTGCAGGCCGCTGGCACCGGCGAAGCCGTGGCCGAGCAGGTGCATCTCGGAGGCGAGGTCCTGGAGCAGCCGTCCGAGTACCGGTCCGCCGGGCGGTTCCTGCCCTTGGTCCTGCCCCTGGTCGTGCTCCTGCTGCTCCCCCTGCTCGGACAAGGCGTGTTCTCCGGTCGCGTACGGCGTCGATCCAACCCGTTCAGCCTAACGGCGCCGCGCCGCTGCCCCGCGGATCACCCCCCGGAGCCCGATCCGGCCATCGGCCCGGTGTCCGCCGACACCGACGCCGTAGACGCCGACCCCGCCCGCAGGGCACCGCGCCCGGTCCCGGCGGGCCACCAGACCCGGTCGCCGAGGTCCCGGACCAGCGCGGGCACCAGCAGCGAACGGACCAGCAGGGTGTCCAGCAGCACCCCGAACGCCACGATGAAGGCGATCTGGGCGAGGAAGGCCAGCGGGATCACCCCGAGCGCGGCGAAGGTCGCGGCCAGCACCACACCCGCCGAAGTGATCACCCCGCCGGTGGCGGTGAGCCCGCGCAGCACCCCTTCGCGGGTGCCGAGGCGCAGCGACTCCTCCCGGACCCTGGTCATCAGGAAGATGTTGTAGTCCACCCCCAGCGCGACCAGGAACACGTACCCGTACAGCGGCACCGAGGGGTCCACCGCGGAGAAGCCGAACACGTGCGGGAACACCACCGCGCTGACCCCGAGCGTGGCGAGGTAGGAGAGCGCGACGGTGGCGGCCAGCAGGACCGGCGCCACCAGGGAGCGCAGCAGCAGGACCAGCACGGCCAGCACGCAGAGCAGCACCACCGGGGTGATCAGGCGCCGGTCGTGGGCGGCCGTGGTCCGGGTGTCCTCCTGCTGGGCGGTGTAGCCGCCGACCAGCGCCCGCGCGTCGGGCACGGCGTGCACCGCGTCCCGCAGCCGGTGGACGGTGGCGATGGCCGCGTCGCTGTCGGCCGGGTCGGTGAGCGTGGCCTCCAGCCGGACCCGGCCGTCCACGACCAGCGGCGCGGTACCCGGCGCGGCGCCCGGCGCCCCGGCGGGGGTGGCGCGGACGGCGGCGACCCCGGGCACGGCCGCGGCGGCCGCGGTGACGGGCGCGGCGCGGTCGGCGGCGGCGATGATCACGGCGGGGTTGCCGCTGCCGCCGGGGAAGTGTGCGGAGAGCAGCCGCTGGCCGGCCGCCGAGGGCTGGGCCTTGACGAAGAGTTCGCTCTGCGGCACGCCGCCGGCGTCCAGGGTCGGGGCGAGGGCGGCGAGCGCCGCCAGGACCACCAGGCTCCCCGCCCACAGGGCGCGCGGGCGGCGGGCGACGAGCGCGGCCGCCCGGGCCCAGACGGCGTGCACCGGGGCCCGGCCGTCGGCGGCGGGCCTGGCCGGCCAGTAGGCGGCCCGGCCGGCCAGCACCAGTGCGGCGGGCAGGAAGGTGAGCGCGGAGAGCACGGCGCAGGCGATCCCGATCGCGCCGACCGGGCCGAGGGCGCGGTTGTTGGTGAGGTCGGAGAGCAGCAGGACGAGCAGGCCGAGCGCGACGGTGGCGCCGGAGGCGGCGATCGGTTCGACGGAGTGCCGCCAGGCGGTGCGCATCGCGGCGAACCGGTCACCGTGCAGGTGGAGTTCCTCGCGGAAGCGGGCGGAGAGCAGCAGGCCGTAGTCGGTGGCGGCGCCGATGACGAGGATCGACAGCAGGCCCTGGACCTGGCCGTCCACGGTGACCAGGCCGTGGTCGGCGAGCAGGTAGACCAGGGCGCAGGCGATGCCGAGGGCGAAGACCGCGCCGAGGATCACCAGCAGCGGCAGCAGGACGGCGCGGTAGACGGCGAGCAGGATGAGCAGGACGACGCCGAGGGCGACGCCGAGCAGCAGTCCGTCGATGCCGGCGAACGCGCCGCCGAGGTCGGCCGCGATCGCGGCGGGTCCGGCCAGGCCGACGGTGGTGCCGGGGACCTGCTCGGCGAGTCCGCGGACGGCGCGCACGGTGTCGCCGGTCTTCCGGCCGAGGTCGGCGCGCAGTTGGACGACACCCTGGAGGGCCTGGCCGTCGGCGGCGGGCAGGGCGGGCGAGACCCGTCCGGTGGCGCCGGGCAGGGCAGCGGCGGTCCGCAGGGCCTGTTCGGCGGCGGCGCGTCCGGTCGCGTCGAGGGGGCCGCCGCGGCTCTCCCAGACGATGATCACGGGCAGCGCGTTGTCGGTCCGGAAGTCGGCGCCGAGCCGGGCGGCCTCGGTGGACTCGGCGCTGCGGGGCAGGAAGGCGGCCCGGTCGTTGGTCGCGACCTCGCCGAGCCGGCCCGCGTAGGAGCCGAAGGCGCCGCCGAGGCCGAGCCAGACGATCAGCAGCGCGAGCGGGACGAGCAGCCGGGCGCGGCGGCGCCGGGCGGACGGGCCGGTCGGGACCCCGGCCGGAGGCGCCGGGGCGGGTGGTACCGGGGCGGGTGGTGGGGCGGCGTGGGGACGGTCAGCGGGCATGGCGGGGCGCGCTCCGGGCCTGGGCGGGGTCGTGGACAGCCCGGATCATATCTCTCGACTGTCAAGAGACTTGACGGGCGGAGAGGTTTCGCGGTCGCGCCAGGAGTCCGGCCACCGAGAGCGCGCCCCAGCCGACCGAGACGGCGACGGCCATCACCCGGTGCCGGCGGGCCGGGAGGGCGGTGGCGAGCAGTGCGGCGTCGCCCAGGTCGGAGGCGATCCGGAGGGCGGTCGCGGTGCGCAGCGCGGCGTCGTTCGGGGCGAGGGCCATGGCGAGGCCGCAGGCGGCGTCGCGCAGGGCCAGCGGGCGCAGGCAGGCGGCGACCGGCGCGGGCACCGAGCCGTCCGGCGCGGTGAGGCCGGAGGGGCGGGCCAGCAGGGCGGGCCGGCGGGCGACGGCGATGCCGTAGACGGCGGTGGCGGCGCCGGTGAGTCGCAGCAGGGACTGGTGCATGGCGGTGACCTCCCGGAGGGCTGGCGGACGGGGCGGATCATATCTCTCGACCGTCAAGAGATTCCGGCGAACGGGACGGCCGGACTCCGGGACGGGTCGCGCCACGCCGCGACGAGCCGGGACGAGCCGGGACGAGCCGGGACGAGCCGCGACGAGCCGGGAGGGACCGGAGCACCCGGCCCCGGGTACGCCGACGGCCCGCCGGTGCGGGACCGGTGGGCCGTCGGCGCGCTGCCCGCGGGGGCCGGCAGGGGCGGGTCAGGAGACGCGCTTGATCTGCCAGGCATTGTTGTTGAGGCTCGGCACGGCGGAGTAGCGACAGCTGCTGTTGTAGAACGAGGAGAGCTGCACCCAGCCGGCCGGCTGGTAGGTCGAGGCGCAGACGGTGAGCGTGGTGCCGATCGGCAGACCGGTGAGCTGCTTGATCTGCTTCTTGTTGGGGTTGAAGGTCGAGCCGCAGCTCACGTCGTTCCACCACTGGACGTCGACCCACCCGGTCGGGGTGAGCTGGCTGCTGCAGACGTTCAGGGTGTCACCGGGGGCGGCGTGCGCGGTGGTCGTGGTCATGGTGAGCGCGGCGGCGGCACAACCGGCAGCCAGGGCGACGGCGCGAAGACGGGACACGGAGCGGCTCCTCTCCACGGCACGGACGATCCGCACCGGACACCCATTCCTATCGGTGGGACCATGGGCACGGACAGTGACTTTCCGGCCCGGGACGCCGGGGCCCGCGACGGGTTCGCCACTGTTGACAGTGCGCCGACATGCGTGTTCGCGGCGGCCGGGCCCGACCGGGTGCCAGTGGACCGGCTGCCAGCAGACCGGGTGTCAGTAGACGCGCGTGATCTTCCAGGAGTTGTGCTCCAGGCTCGGCACGGCCGAGTAGCGGCAGCTCTGGCTGTAGAACTCGGAGACCTGCGTCCAGCCGGCCGGCGGCCACGCCGAGGCGCAGACGTTGAGGGTGGTGCCGATGGGCAGACCGGCGACCTGCTCCATCGTCTTCCGGTTCGGGGTGAAGGTGCCGCCGCCACAGCTGTAGTCGTTGGCCCAGGCGATGTCGACCCAGCCGGCGGGGGTGTACTGGTTGGCGCAGATGCTCACGATGTCGCCGGGGGCGGCCTGTGCGACGGTCGCGGTGGTTGCGGCCAGGGTCAGGGCGGCGGCGGTACAGCCGAGGGCCAGTGCGGTGGCACGGAGACGGGACACGGTGCGGCTCCTCTCACGGCACGGACGTTCCGCGCCGGGCCCCATTCCTACCGGCGCGCCAGGGCGTGCGAACAGGCGCTTTCCGGTCCGGTGCGCCGGGGGGCGCGTCGCGTTCGCGCCTGTTGACAGTCCGTCGGCGCACTTCCCCGGGACGCGAACGGCCCGTCCCCAACCCGGAGTTCGGGAATCGGACGGGCCGGACAGGCCGGACGGGCCGGACGTGCAAGGTGAGCCGCGCGGGCGTCAGCCGGTGATCGGCTTCACGTCCAGCCGGATGTGGTCGACGGCCCAGAACCAGTTGTTCCCCGCGTCGAACATCCGGAACTTCAGCGTCACGCTGCGCGCACCCGCCGGAACGGCGAACTGCTTGGCGACGAAGGCGTTCTGGACGTCCTTGCCGGCGTTGTCGTTGCCGGTGGCGTCCGAGCTGTAGTACACCAGCCGGGTCTCGGTGCCGTTGTCGAAGACCGCGGTGACCGAGGCCTTCTGCGGAGCCTCCTGGCGGTAGTGCGAGTCGAAGCCCAGGTACAGGGTGGCGGCCCCGGCCGGGACGGGCACGGCGGGCGAGACCAGGGTCGAGTCGAACACGCCCTTCTTGGACGGCGCGCCGGTGTCGTCCCAGTCGTCCGGGTCGGCGACGGCCAGGATGCCGAGGCCCCGGGTGAAGTTGCCGCGGTCCTGACCGGCCGGGTTGGACCACTCGCGCTTGGTGTGGAAGGTCCAGCCCTGGAGCCGGACGGTGCCCTGCGGCATGGCCGGCGCGTTGACCACCGACCAGCCCTGCGGGGCCTGCGGCGTCCAGCCGGTCACGCCGGCGACCGGCTGGAGCGCGCCCGCCAGCGACTCGAAGTCCTCGCCGAGCAGGTGGCCGGCCATCACCGGCGCGGTGCGGGCGGCGAGTTCGCCGTCGGCGACGGCGAAGCGGTTGCCGGCCAGCGCGCGGGCGGTGACCAGGATGCGGTGGGTGGCGCCGTCCGGCAGCCGGTCGGGCGGGGTGACGTCCCACTCGGCGGTGGCGCTCGCCCCGGCGGCCAGGGCGGCGGGCGGCGCGGTGACGGCGGCGACCGTCCAGCCGGCCGGGACGACCGGCTGGGCCTCGATCACGGTCAGCGCGTCGCCGGCGGCGAAGCGGGCGGTGACCCGGGCCGGGCGGCCCGGCAGCAGGATCGCCTCGTCGATGGTGGTCGAGGCGGCCTTGAGCGCGACGTCCACGGCCAGCGGATCGGCCTGGCCCATCGCCGGGTCGGTGAGCAGGTGCTCGCCGTCCCAGGGGAAGCGGCCGGCGATCCGGCGGCGGAAGCCGAGTTCGCCGCGCACGCCCACCGCGACGTCGTACCAGCCCTCGGGGCCGACATTGAGGTTGACGGTCCTGTCGTCGCCCGCGGCGACCCGGACCTCGCGCAGTCCGTCGCCGTAGGCGAGGTCGCCGACCAGGAAGGTCTGGGCGGTGCGCGAGCGGTTGATCACGTCCACCTCCAGCACCTTGCCGTTGCGCTCCTCGGAGAGCGAGATCTCGTACGCGGCGTCGACGGTTCCGCGCAGGTGCCAGAGCGCGCCGTTGGGGCCGTGCACCCGCAGGTCGTAGCCGTCCTGGCCGACCGTCCAGACGTCGGAGGTCCGGGACTTGGCGCCCACCGTGTAGTGGCGCGGCAGGGCGCCGGGGGCCGGGTAGACCGCGAACACGGCGCCCTGCTTGCCCTGGTTGATGAAGTCGATCGTCAGCTGGTCGCCCTTGAGGCGCGGCTTGACGGTGAGGTCGTACGGCGCCGGGCGGGCGGCGCGGGTGCCGCGCTCCTGCTGCGGGAAGGACTGCGGGTTGGGAACGGTGGGCGCGGGCAGCTTGCCGGTGTCGACGACCTTCTGCCGGTTGCCGCTGGTGTCGGGGAGCTCGGGCCAGCGCGGGTCGCGACCGGAGAAGTCGAAGACGTTGGTGAGGTCGCCGCAGACCGAGCGCCGCCAGGGGCTGATGTTGGGCTCCTGGACGCCGAAGCGCTGCTCCAGGAAACGCAGCACCGAGGTGTGGTCGTAGACGCTGGAGTCGACCGCGCCGCCGCGGGTCCACGGCGAGACCACGATCATCGGCACCCGGACGCCGAGGCCCATCGGGTACGGGCCGGAGACCACGCTCTCGCCGGCGGGCAGGGTGTCGGACCAGGCGAGCGAGCCGTCGGCGGCCCTGACCCGGTACTTGCCGTCCTGGCTCACCACGCGGTGGTAGGTGGAGCCGCCCTTGCTCACGCGGACGACGACCTCGCCGTCCACGGGCACGGTGGACTTGCCGCGACCGGCGGCCAGCGGCGGGACGGGCGGCAGTTGGTGGTCGAAGAAGCCGCCGTGCTCGTCGTAGTTGAGGACGAAGACGGTCTTCTCCCACACCTCGGGCTTGGCCGCGAGGGCGGCCAGCAGCCGGGCGGTGAGGTGCTCGCCGTTCGGCGGCGCGTAGTTGGCGTGCTCGGAGAGCGCGGCGGGGGCGACGATCCAGGACACCTGCGGGAGGGTGTCGGCCTGGATGTCGGCGGCGAAGGCCTCGACCAGGGCGTCGCCCATCGCGAACGGGTCGCCCTTCTTGGCCGGGTCGCCGACCGCGCGCATGCCGCGCTCGTACAGCGGCTCGCCGGGCTTGGCCCTGACGAAGGGGGCGAACCAGGCGAGCGCGTTGTCGTCGAAGTTGTCCAGCGCCTGGTAGGTCCGCCAGCTGACGCCGGCCTTCTCCAGGCGCTCGGCGTAGGTGGTCCACTCGTAGCCACCGGGGATCTCGGTGTTGTCGGTGACCGGGGTGTCCCGGACGGTGCCGCCGCTGGTGCCCGTCATCAGGTGCTCGCGGTTGGTGTTGGTGTTGCACTGCACCGACGCGTAGTAGGCGTCGCAGGTGGTGAACACCGAGGCCAGCGCGTGGTAGAAGGGCATGTCGGCGCTCTCGTAGTAGCCCTGGCCGAGCCAGCCGCCGGAGCGGCGGGTGACCGAGCCGTCGGCGAGGCCGTCGTTCCAGGCCTTCATCGAGTCGACGAAGCCGAACGCGGGGGCGCCCTGCTGGTACGCGTTGGTGTGGGCGGCGTTCATCGGGAACGGCAGGAGGTGGCCCTCCTTGCGGCTCGGGTCGGGCTGGTGGAAGACCGAGCGGCCGTTGACGCCCCGCACCGCCGTCCGGTCGCCGAAGCCGCGGACGCCGGCCTGGGTGCCGAAGTAGTGGTCGAAGGCGCGGTTCTCCTGCATGAACACCACAACGTGCTGGATGTCCGCCAGGCGGCCGGGGCGGGCCGGCGCGGCGAGCGCCTCGCGCACGCTGAGGGGGAGGGCGGACAGCACGGCGGCGGCGGCCGCGCCGCCGAGCAGGGTGCGGCGCGACAGTTCGGGCTGCGGACTCATCGGGGGTGACTCCTTGTACAAAGCGGGGGGCGCCTGGAGCTGTGGTCCAGACCCGTTATGTGTACGGGCCCCAGGTGGACGGGAACGGGGGGTTCGATGGCGCGTCGATGACGGACAGTGAACCCATAGCTGTACAGACAACTTGCCGTCGACGGCGGTCCGCGGCCGCCCCTCCCGCCGGGACCGCCGCGGCGGCCGTCCCCACGGCCCCGCCGGTCACGCCAGACCCCCCGGGGCGGAAGGTGGTTGACGAACCGTCGGCAGCCTCCGGCCAGGTCGTGGACAACCCTTGACGAGGCATGTGGTCTGTGGAAACCTCGCGGCAGGTCCAGGCCAATGATCTTCGTACGGGGGTAGGGGATCGCTTCGCCTGACGCATCAGGGGGGAAACCTGGGAGTCGGGTCCGGCCGTGCCTCGGCGCCTGCCGACCGGTCCGCGGGGCGGGCCGGACACCCTTCGGCAGCCGCGCCGTCCGACCGCGCCGTGCCGCGCCCGCGCGCCGCCACGGCCACCGCTCGGACGGGTGCCCCGCAGCTCCGTCTCCGACTCCCGAATCGAGCACAGCATGTCCGACTCCCCCAACCGGCCCGGCCCTTCCTCCGCCGCCGGGGACCCCGCGAGAGCGACGGACGCCGCACGGCCCGCCTCCCCCGCCCAGCACGGCATCTGGCTGACCAGCAGGCTCACCCACGTCCCCGAGGTCTTCCACCTCGCGCTGCGGATCGGTTTCGACCGGATCGACACCGGGGCGCTGGCCCGCGCCGTCGCCGCGACCGTCGCCCGGCACCCCGCGCTCTCCTCCGCGCTGGTGGAACGGGACGGCGTGCTCCACCCCGTCCCGGCCGGGCGGGCGCCCGCGCTCACCGTCCTGGAACCGGGCGGCGAGCCGCTCGGCGAGTGTGCCGACGCCTGCGCCGACGCCCTCGCCAAGCGGCTCGCCGAGGAGCTCGCCCTGCCGTTCGACCTGGCCCGGGGGCCGCTCGCCCGGTTCACCCTGGACCGGCGGGCGGACGGGAGCGCCGAACTGCTGGTGGTGGCGCACCACGCGGTGTTCGACGGCAACTCCAAGGACGTGCTGGTCGCGGACCTCGCCGCCGGGTACGCCGCCGCGCTCGCTTCGTCGGCGGACGGCGCGGAGGCGGAGGCGGACGCGGACGCCGCGCCGCTGGACGCCGAACTCCTGGCCCGGGCCGCCGCCTTCCACGGCCCCCGGTGGGCGGCCGCCACCGCCCCGGTGCTCCCCGGCTGCCCCCGCGCCGTGACCGACGCCGGCCCCGGCGAGTCCGTCGCCTGGCGGCTCGACCGCGCGGCCGCGGCGGCCCTCGCCGACGCCGCCCGGACCGCCGGGGTCACCCGCTTCGAGTTCCTGCTCGCCGCCCTGCACGGCCTGCTGCACCGCTACGGCGGCGAGGCCGTCCCGGTCGCCGTCCCCTTCTCCACCCGCGGGCCCCGGCAGCGCGGCACGATCGGCCTGTACGTCAACGAGCTGCCCGTGCACGCCCCGGCCGGCCAGGACGAGGACACTCCGTTCGCGCGCTACGCCGCCGCCGTGCGCGCCGAGGCCCGGCTGGTCTCCGCGCACCGCGCCGTCCCGTTCGGCAGCGCCGTCCCCGGCCTCACCCCCCGGGCCGGGCTGGCGCCGGTCTCCTTCGGCTACCGCCGCCGCACCACCGCCGACCCGGTCTTCCCCGGCAGCACCGCCGTGGTCGACTGGACCGTCTTCCCGCACGCGGCCCGCAACACCCTGCACCTCCAGGCCGTCGACGGCGCCGACGGGATCGACCTCTCGCTCCAGTACGACCCGGCCGTGCTCGCCTCCGCCGCCGCGCGGCGGATCGCCGGGCACCTCGCCACCCTGCTCGCCGCCGCCGTGGCCGACCCCGCCACCCCGCTCGGCGACCTGCCCCTGCTGGACCCGGCCGAGCGGCACCTGGTCACCACCGCCTGGAACGACACCGCCCGTGCCTACCCCGCCGACCGGACGGTGCTCGACCTGGTCCGGGAGCACGCCTCGGCCGCTCCCGACGCGCTCGCCGTGGTGGCCGGCGAGGAACGGCTGACCTACCGGGAGCTGCTGCGCCGCGCCGACCGGTTGGCCGGGGCACTCACCGCGGCCGGCATCGGCCGGGACGATCTGGTCGGCCTGCACCTCGCCCGCACCGCCGACCTGCCGGCCGCGCTGCTCGCCGTGCACGCGGTCGGCGCCGGGTACCTCCCGCTCGACCCCGGCTACCCGGCCGAACGGCTCGCCTTCGTGCTCGCCGACTCCGGCGCCGCCCTGCTGCTGGCCGACCGCGAACCGGCACCCGAGGTGGCCGCCGCCGCACCGGCGGTGCTCCGGCTCGACGTGGCTGCCTCCGGGACCGCCTCCGGGACCGGAGCCGGTCCCGGCCGGCTGGCGTACGTCCTGTACACCTCCGGCTCCACCGGCCGCCCCAAGGGCGTCGAGATCGGCCACCGGGCGCTGGTCAACCTGCTCACGGCCTTCGCCGCGCAGCTCGGCTCCGGCCCCCGGGACGTCTGGCTCGGCCTCACCTCGCTCTCCTTCGACATCTCCGCCCTGGAACTGCTGCTGCCGCTGACCACCGGCGGCCGGCTGGTGCTGGCCCCGGACGGCCTGGCCGTGGACGGCCCGGGGCTGCGTGCGCTGGTCGAGCGCGAGGGCGTCACCCACGTCCAGGCGACGCCCTCCGGCTGGCGGGTCCTGCTCGGCGCCGGGCCGCTGCCGTCCGGGCTGACCGGCCTGGTCGGCGGGGAGGCCCTGCCGCTGCCGCTGGCCCGGCAGCTGCGGGCCGGCACCAACCGCCTGTTCAACGTCTACGGGCCGACCGAGACCACCGTCTGGTCCACCTGCGCCGAGCTGCCGGACGCCCCGGAGGCGGTCCGGATCGGACGGCCGATCGCCAACACCCGCGCCCTGGTGCTCGACCGCCGCCGCCGGCCGCTGCCGATCGGTGTGCCCGGCGAACTCCACCTGGGCGGCGACGGGCTCGCCGAGGGCTACCTCGGCCGACCGGAGCTGACCGCCGAGCGCTTCGTCGACGACCCCTTCGGCGCCCCCGGCGACCGGCTCTACCGCACCGGCGACCTGGTGGCCTGGAGCCCGGACGGCGAACTGGAGTTCCTCGGCCGGATCGACGACCAGGTCAAGATCCGCGGCCACCGGATCGAGCTGGGGGAGGTCGAGGCGGCGCTGCTGACCCATCCGGCGGTCGCCGAGGCCGCCGCCGCGGTGCACCGGGAGGCGGCCGCCGCGCCCGGCAACGAAGAGGACGGGGGCGACGGCGAGCCGTTCGTCGCCGGCTATCTCGTCCCGGCCGCCGGACAGAGCGCTCCCGAGCCCGCCGAACTCCGCTCCTTCCTCCAGCGGTTGCTGCCCGGCGCGGCCGTCCCGCAGCGCTTCCTGGCGCTCGACCGGCTGCCGCTCACGCCCAACGGCAAACTGGACCGGCGCGCGCTGCCCGTCCCTCCGGTGCCGGTGGAGGCCCCGACCGGCTCCGCCTCCGGTCCGGAGGCGGGGGCGGAGGACGAGGTGCTCGCCGCCGTGCTCGGGATCTGGTCCGAGGTGCTGCGGCTGCCCGGTCTCGGCCCCGAGGACGACCTCTTCGACCTCGGCGGCCACTCCCTGACGATCATTCAGATCACCGCCAGGATCCGCGATCTGCTGGGTGTCGAGCTCGACTTCGACGTATTCTTCGCCACCCCGACCCCGCTCGGCATCGCCGCCGCCGTCCGCGAACTGCGGTGACCTTCGGGCGGCGTGACCGGACCCGCGCCGCCCGACGAGCCCTCCCCGCACCCGCTCCCCTCGCCCTCCCTGCCCCGCGCCCCCTCCCCCGCGGCGGCCCGCCCCGTGGCGATTCCGCCCGACGGCACCGCAGCCGCCGCCCGACGAGCGCCGAATGGAACAACCCATGACCGACCTCCAGGACCCCGCGGCCGGGCTGTCCGCGACCAAACGCGCCCTGCTCGCCCAGCGCCTGCGCGCGGCCGCCGGCACCACCGCGGCCGCGGACGCCACCGCACCGGCACCCGGCGGCGGCACTCCCGTCGGCGCGGCCCCCGCCGCCACCGTCCCCGTCCGGCCCCCGGGCAGCGCGGTCCCGCTCTCCAGCGGGCAGGAACGCCTCTGGTTCATGGACCAGTTCGCGCCCGGCTCCACCGCCTGGGCGCTGGCCCCGGCCCGCCGGCTGCGCGGCCCGCTGGACCGCACCGCGCTCGACGCCGCACTCACCGAGCTGCTCGCCCGGCACGAGGCGCTGCGGATGAGCTTCCCCGCCACCCCCGAGGGCACCGCCGAGGTCCGGATCGCCGAACCCGGGCCGCTCGCCGCCGAGTTCGTGGACGCGAGCGGCGACCGGGACCCGGCCGGACGGGCCGCCCGCGAGGTCGGCGAGCGGGTGGCGCGACCGTTCGACCTGGCCGAGGGCCCGCTGCTGCGCGCCCTGCTGGTGCGCACCGCGCCGGACGAGCACGTGCTCGCCCTGGTCATGCACCACATCGTCAGCGACGGCTGGTCGCTCGACATCCTGCACCGCGAACTCGACGCGCTGTACGCCCGGCACGCGCACGGCACCCCGGACCGGCTGCCCGAACTGCCGGTGCAGTTCGGCGACTACGCGGGCTGGCAGCGGGAGCGGCTGGCCGGCGAGGCGCTGGCGGACTCCCGGGCGTACTGGCGCGAGGAACTGCGCGGCGTCCCGGCCCTGGAGCTGCCGACCGACCGGCCCCGGCCGCCGGTGCTGACCTTCGAGGGGGCCGCCACCGAGTTCCACTGGAGCAGTGAACTCGGGCGGGGCGTCGCCGAGTTGGCCCGGTCCTCGGGCGCGTCGGGGTACATGGTGCTGATGGCGGCGCTGCAGACCCTGCTCGGCCGGCACGCCGGGCGGCGGGACTTCGCGATAGGTTCGGCGGTGGCCGGCCGCCTGCACCGCGAACTCGAAGGCGTGGTCGGCCTGTTCGTCAACATGCTGCCGATCCGGGCCCGGCTGGAGGGCGATCCGAGCTTCGCCGAACTGCTCGGCCGGGTCCGCGGCACCACCCTCGACGCGTACACCCACCAGGAGGTGCCGTTCGAGCAGATGGTCGCCGATCTGGACATCGAGCGCGATGTCAGCCGCTCCGCCGTGTTCCAGGTCAGCTTCGCCTACCAGAACTACGGCGAGCGCGGTGCCGCGTCCGCCCCCGAGCCCGCGGACTCCCCCGAGTCCCCGGACTCCGCGGACTCCCCCGGCGCGCCGACCGCCGAGAGCTTCGGGCACGAGGCGGCCACCACCCGCACCGACCTCGCGTTCTACCTGCGGGAGAAGTCCGACGGCGGCCTCTACGGGCTGCTCACCTACCGCACCGACCTGTTCGACGCCGCGACCGTGCGCCGGCTGGTCGAGCGCTTCGAGCTCCTCCTCGCAGCGGCGGTCGCCGACCCGGACCGGCCGATCTCCCGGCTGCCCCTGGCCACCCCCGCCGAGCGGCGGGACGTCCTGGAGCGCTGGGCCGCCGGGCCCGCGCTGCCCGACCCGGACGGCGCCCCGGCCACGCTGACCGCCCTGCTCGCCGCCACCGCCCGCGCCCACCCCGACCGGCCGGCCCTGGAGGCCGAGGGTCGCACCGTCAGCTACCGCGAGCTCGACGAGCGCGCCACCGGGCTCGCCCGCAGGCTGCGCGCGCTCGGCGTCGGCCCGGACGACCGGGTCGCGGTCTGCCTGGAGCAGTCGCCCGAGCTGGCGGTGGCCCTGCTCGGGGTACTGAAGGCCGGCGGCGCCTATCTGCCGCTGGACCCGGAGCAGCCGCCCGCCCGGCTCGCCCATCTGGTCGCCGACGCCGAGGTCCGGGTCCTGCTCACCGACTCGGCGCTGCGCGACCGCTTCCCCGGCCGCTTCCCCGGCCACGACGTCGCCGTGCTGCTGCTGGACACCGAGCCGCCGCCGCGGGACGCCGAGCCGCTGCCTGAGCTCTCGGGACCGGACCACCTGGCCTACGTCATCTACACCTCCGGCTCCACCGGCACCCCCAAGGGCGTCGCCGTCCAGCACCGCCAGATCCTCAACTACCTGGCCGGGGTGCGGGAACGGCTGCGGATCGAGCCGGGTGCCGGCTACGGGCTGCTGCAGTCGCTGGCCTTCGACTTCAGCATGACGATGCTCTACCTCGCGCTGAGCACCGGCGGCCGGGTCCACCTGCTGCCGCGCCGGATCGCCGGGGCCGAACTCGCCGAGCGGATCGAGGCGTTGGACCTCGACCACCTCAAGATGACCCCCTCGCACCTGGCCGCGCTGAGCGCCGACGCCCCGATGGAGCGGCTGCTGCCGCGCCGGTCGCTGGTGCTCGGCGGCGAGGCCTCGGCCTGGCCGTGGGCCGCCGGCCTGGCCGCCCTCGGCCGGTGCGCGGTGTTCAACCACTACGGCCCGACCGAGGCCACCGTCGGCGTCACCGTGCACGAGGTCACCGCCGACGCCGCCGGACCGGGCAGCACCCCGATCGGCACCCCGCTCGCCGGGGCCCGCTGCCACGTCCTCGACGAGGCCGGGCAGCCGGTGCCGCCGGGCGTCACCGGCGAGCTGTACCTCGGCGGCGACCGGCTGGCCCGCGGCTACCTGGGCCGGCCTGAGCTGACCGCCGAGCGCTTCGTCGACGACCCCTTCGGCGCCCCCGGCGACCGGCTCTACCGCACCGGCGACCTGGCCCGCTGGCGCACCGACGGCACGCTCGACTACCTGGGCCGGGCCGACGACCAGATCAAGGTCCGCGGCTACCGGGTGGAGCCCGGCGAGATCGAGGCGGCCCTCACCGCCCTGCCCGGGATCGGCCAGGCCGTCGTCCTGGCCCGGGGCGAGGGCCTGCGGCAGATGCTGGTCGCCTACCTGGAGCACCCCGGCGACGGCCCCGCGCCCACCCCGGCCGAACTGCGCGAAACCCTGGGCGAGTTGCTGCCCGACTACATGGTCCCGGCCCGGTTCGTGGTGCTCGACCGGCTGCCCCTGCTCGCCCATGGCAAGGTCGACCGGCGGAACCTGCCCGAACCCGAGGAGCCCGCCGCGAGCGGGGAGTTCGTCCAACCCGAGGGCGAGGCGGAGGAGTTCCTCGCCGCGCTCTGGGCGGAGCTGCTGGGCGTGCCCCGGGTGGGCGCCCTGGACGACTTCTTCGAGCTCGGCGGGCACTCGCTGCTGGCCACCCAGGTGGTCGCCAAGCTGCGCCGCGCCTTCCCCGAACTCCCCACCCCGGTCGGGGTGATGGACCTCTTCAAGTACCCCACGGTGCGCCGGCTGGCCGCCCTGGTCAGCGACCCGCACGCCGACCGGGGCCCGCGCAGCCTGCTGCACCTGCTCACCCCGGCCGGCCGCCGGACCACCGCCAGCCTGGTCTGCACCCCGTACGGCGGCGGCAGCGCGCTCATCTACAAGCCGCTCGCCGACGCCCTGCCCGCCGACTGGGCCCTGCACTCGCTCGCCGTCCCCGGACACGAACTGGGCGAGGAGGCCATGGACATCGACGAGGTCGCGGCCGGCTGCGCCCAGGAGATCCTGGACGCGGTCGAGGGCCGGATCGTGCTGTACGGCCACTGCGGCGTCGGCGTCCGGCTGGCCGTGGAGATCGCCCGGCGGGTGGAGGCGGCCGGCCGCGAGGTCGAGGCCGTTCACCTCGGCGGCATCTTCCCGTTCGCCCGGCCGCGCGGGCGCGGCGCCGCCGTCGGCGAGTGGTGGGCCCGCACCGCCGACCGGCTGCGCAGCGACCAGGGCATGATCAACGCCCTGGCGGCGGCCGGCCTGGACACCGACGAGGTCGGCACCGAGCAGCTGCGGCTGATGGTCGCCAACCGCCGGACCGGGACCAGGGAGGCCGAGCAGTACTTCACCCGGCTGTTCGAGAGCGAGGACGGCCGGATCGCCGCCCCGGTGTACGCGGTCTGCGGCGACCGGGACCCGGCCACCGAGTTCTACGAGGAGCGGTACCGGGAGTGGCACCGGCTCAGCGACACCACCGGCGTCGTGGTGCTCGACGAGGCGGGCCACTTCTACCTCAAGTACCGGGCCGCCGAGCTCGCCGAGATCCTCACCACCGTGCACCGCTCGGTGGTCGACGGCGAGGAGCAGCGGCACCGGCGCACCGAGGGCGCCACCTGGTGGCTGGCCGGGCTCTCCCGTTCCCGGGGTGCGGCGGACGGCGCGAACTCGGCCGCCGAGCAGGCGCCGAGGGCCGCGACCGCCCCGGTGAGGCCCACCATGCGCCGCTTCCTCGGGGTCGCCGCCGGCCAGCAGATCTCGATGATCGGCTCGGCGCTCACCGAGTTCGCCCTGCCGGTCTGGATCTACCTGACCACCGGCTCGCTCGCGCAGTTCGGCCTGCTGGCCGCCTGCGGGCTCGTCCCCGGCATTCTCACCGCCCCGGTGGCCGGGGCACTGGTGGACCGCGGCGACCGGCGCCGGATCATGCTGTACGGCGATGTCGCGGCGGGCCTCACCCAGGCGGTGATGCTGCTGCTGTACCTGACCGACTCGCTGGCGGTGTGGCACGCGTACGTGCTGATCGCGGTGCTGTCGACGGCGCTGACCTTCCAGCGGCTGGCCTGGAACTCGGCCGTGCCGCAGCTCGTCCCGAAACGGTTCCTCGGCCGCGCCAACGGCGTCGTCCAGATGGCCTTCGGTCTCGCCCAGTTCCTGGTGCCGCTGTTCGCGGTCGGCCTGCTGTCGGCGCTCGGTCTCGGCGGCATCCTCGCGATGGACGTGGCCAGCTACGTCGTCGCCACCGGCGTGACGCTGGCCGTGCGCTTCCCCGACGTGATGGCCGCGCGGCGCCGGGAGAGCGTCGCCGCCGAGATCCGGGCCGGCTTCCGGCGGGCGCTCGGCAGCCGCAACTTCCGCGCCATGCTGCTGTTCTTCGCCGTGCTCAACATATTCCTGTCGCCGCTGTTCCTGCTCACCACCCCGCTGGTGCTGTCCTTCGCCCCGCTGTCCGCCGCCGGCTGGGTCGCGGTCGCGGCCGGGCTGGGCGCCGTCCTCGGCGGTCTGACCCTGCTGGTCTGGGGCGGGCCGCGCCGGCTGCGGCTGCGCGGCGTCCTGCTCGCCACCCTCGGCCTGGCGGCCGCCTGCCTGGTGACCGGCCTGCGGCCGAGCGTCCTGCCGGTCGCGCTCGGCGCCTTCGGCATGGCGTACGGGCTGGCCCTGGTCAACGGCGTCTACGCGACGATCGTGCAGACCAAGGTGCCGCTGCGCTTCCACGGCCGGGTGATCGCCGTCAACACCATGGTCGCCTGGTCCACCCTGCCGGTCGGTTTCGCCCTGGTCGCACCGCTCGGACCGCGCCTGGTCCAGCCCTGGGTGGACGCGGACGGCCCGCTGGCGGGCAGCGTCGGCCGGCTGATCGGCACCGGCGACGGCCGCGGCATCGGCCTGCTGTACCTGCTGTTCGGGCTCGCCATGGCCCTGCTGGTACTGGTCTGCCTCGCCGTCCCCGCGCTGCGGCACTTCGACCGCGACGTCCCCGACGCCGAGCCGGACGACCTGGTCGGCCTGGCCACCCTCGCGGCCCGCGCCGGGACCGCGACCCCGTCCACGCCCGCCGCTTCGTCCGAACTCCCCTCCGCACCCGCATCCCGCACCGGAACCGAGGCTGTCGCCCGATGACCACCACCGACCGGACCGCCGGCCCCGCCCGCCCCGTCGAGGCCGTCCACCCGCTCACCGAGGAGCAGCGCCGGCTCTGGTTCCTCCAGCAGCTCCACCCCGCCGACGCGGGCTTCAACATGTACCTGTGCCGCCGGTGGAGCGGCCCGCTCGACGTGACCGCGCTGCGCACCGCGCTCGACCGGCTGACCGCCCGGCACGAGCCGCTGCGCACCCGCTTCGCCCTGGACGGCGAGGCGCCCGTGCAACTGGTCGAGCCCGCCGCGCCCGTCCTGCTCGACCTCGTCGCGCTGGCCCCGGGCGCCGGCGAGGCGGACTTCACCGAGGCCTGCCGCCCCACCGTCAACGCGCCGTTCGACCTCGGCGGGCGCCCGCCGCTGCGCGCCGTCCTGGTCTCGGCCGGGCCGCAGGAGCACGCGCTCGCGCTGGTCGTCCACCACATCGTCTCGGACGGCTGGTCGTTCCGGATCCTCTGGCGCGAACTGCTCGCCCTCTACCGGGAGGCCCTCGGCGAGGCACCGGCCGGGCTGACGCCGCTCGCCCTGCGCTACGGCGACGTCGCCCGCGCCGAGCAGCAGCGCGCCGGGGCGGGCGGCACCGAGGCCGCGTTCCGCTACTGGGCGGAGAAGCTGGCCGGCACCGGCCGGCTGCGGCTGCCGCTGGACCGCCCGCGCCCGGCGGACCCCCGGCACCCGGCCGGCTTCGCCACCACCGCCCTCGGCCCGGAACTCACCTCGGCCCTGGACGCCCTCGCCCGCCGGGAGCGCTGCACCCCGTTCATGGTGCTGCTCGCCGCCTACCAGTGCGTGCTGGCCCGTTGGACCGGCAGCACCGACTTCGTGGTCGGCACCCCGCTCGCGGGCCGCACCGAGGCCGCCCACGAGGAACTGGTCGGCTACTTCGCCCGCACCGGCGTGCTCCGCGCCGACCTCACCGGCGAACCCGACTTCCGCACCGTCCTGCACCGCGTCCGCACCGCCACCCTGGGTGCGCTGAGCCACCAGGACGTGCCGCTGGAACGGCTCGCCGCCCACCTGGGACTGCCCGCCGAGGCCGGCGCGGCGCCGCTCTACCAGGCGGTGTTCGTGCACCAGAGCCAGTACGACCTGGCCGGCGAGGACGGCGGCACCCCGCTGCCCGCCGGGGTCCGCACCGCTTCCATGGACTCCGGCTTCGAACGCGCCAAGACCGATCTGCTGCTGGACAGTTGGCGCACGCCGGACGGCGGGCTGACGCTCTCCTTCTGCTTCGACCGGGAGGTGCTCCACGCGGAGACGGTGGCCGCACTGGGCACCCGCTGCCACGCGCTGCTCACCGCCGCCGTCGCGGACGTGACGGTGCCGCTGCACGGGGACTGGCTGATCGGGCCGGACGAGCGGGCCGAACTGCTCGCCCTCGGCGCCGGCCCGGCTCCCCGCTCCGCCGCCCGCCCCGTGCTCGCCCGCTTCGCCGAACGGGTCGCCGCCGCCCCGGACGCCCCCGCCCTGGAGTGCGGGGGCCGCAGCCTCTCCTACGCCGAACTCGACCGGCTGTCCGACGAGTTGGCCGCACGACTGGGCTCCGTGGCGGGGCAGCTGGTCGCCGTCCGGCTGGCCCCCTCCTTCGAGCTGGTGACGGCCCTGCTGGCGATCTGGAAGGCCGGCGCGGGCTATCTGCCGCTCGACCCGGCCCACCCGGAGGAGCGGCGGCGGCTGATGCTGCGCGAGTCGGGGGCCGCCGCGCTGCTCACCGACGAGGACGGCTCCGGACTGCGCGTCGTGCCGACCGAGGCCGTCCCGGGTACGGCCGAGGACCTCTCCGGCCTCGCCTACGTCCTGTTCACCTCCGGCTCCACCGGCACCCCCAAGGCCGTCGCCGTCGACCACGCCGCGCTCGCGGCCCGGGTGGACTGGATGGCCGGGTCCGAGGGCTACCGGCTCACGCCCGGGGACCGGATCGTCCAGTTCGCCTCGATCGGCTTCGACACCCACGCCGAGGAGCTGTGGCCCGCCCTCGCCTCCGGCGCCTGCGTGGTGCTGCTCCCCGGTGGCGGCCGCACCCTGCCCGACCTGCTGCGCGGCCCGCACGGCCCGTCCGTCACCGTCCTCGACCTGCCCACCGCCTACTGGGAGGAACTGGTCTCGCACGACGACCGCACCCCGTGGCCGGCCGCCCTGCGGCTGGTGGTGCTCGGCGGCTCGGAGGTCCGCGCCGAGGCGGTCGCCCGCTGGCGGGAGCGGCACGGCGACACCGTCCGGCTGGTCAACACCTACGGCCCGACCGAGGCCACCGTGATCGTCACGGCCACCGACCTCGGCGCCCCGGACGCCGCCCGCCGCCCGTCCCTGGGCCGCCCGCTGCCCGGCGTGCGGCTGTACGTGCTGGACGAGCGCGGCGCGCTGCTGCCGCGCGGCTCCGAGGGCGAGCTGTACATCGGCGGCACCGGCCTCGCCCGCGGCTACCTGGGCCGCCCCGACCTGACCGCCCCGGCCTTCCTCGACGATCCGTTCCTCGACGGTCCGTTCCTCCAAGGTCTGTCCACCGGGGCCCGGATGTACCGCACCGGCGACCGCGCGCGCTGGCGCAGCGACGGCACCCTCGACTACCTCGGCCGCGGTGACGAGCAGATCAAGCTGCGCGGCTACCGGATCGAACCGGCCGAGATCGAGGCCGCCCTGACCGCCCACCCGGAGGTGGCCCGGGCCGCCGCCGTGGTGCGCGGCGGCCGCCGCCTGGTCGCGTACGCCGTCCCGGTCCCGGGTGCGGAGGCCGACGCCGCCGCCCTGCGCGAGCACCTGGTCCGGGGCCTGCCCGCCTACCTGGTCCCCGACACCGTCGTCCTCCTCGACACCCTGCCGCTGACCCTCAACGGCAAGCTCGACACCGCCGCCCTCCCCGAACCGGCCGCGGCCACCGGGCGCCCGTACCTGGCGCCGCGGACCGATGCCGAGCAGCTGGTCGCCCAGCTGTGGCAGGAGGTCCTCGGGGTGCCCCGGGTCGGCGCCCTGGACGACTTCTTCGAACTCGGCGGCGACTCGCTCCTCGTCACCCGGGTCGTGGCCCGGATCCGGGCGGGCGTCGGCCTGGACGTCCCGATCCGTGACGCCTTCGAGCTCTCCACCGCGGCGGCGCTGGCGGCCCGGGTCGAGGAGTTGCTCGTCGCCGAGATCGAGGCGCTGAGCGAGGACGAGGCGGCCGACCGCCTGGACGGCTGACCACCGCCGGGGTGCGGGCGCCTACCGGGGCGCCCGCGCCTCGGCGGCCGCCTTCAGGTCGCCCAGCCAGGCGTCGAGTCCCGCCCGCAGGATCCCGGTCGCCAGCGGCACGTTCGCGTCGACCTGCGGCCCGGTGTGGGTCTCCTCGGTGCTCACCCGCACGCCGCCCCGCACCTTGGTGAAGTTCCAGACGTGCACACCGTCGATGTGCAGACCCTCCCCGTCCGCCGGGCCGGTCCAACGGATGCAGGAGCGGTCCTTGACCTGCCGCACGGTCGAGGTGATGTCCAGGCCGGTGGCCGGGATCCCGACCTCGGGCGGGATCGGCGTCGTCCAGTGGAACGCCGACCCGGCGCGGAACCGCCCGTGGTCGAGCCGCTCGGCGCTGCTGACCGCCCGCTGCCAGGACGGCCAGCGGTCGACGTCCGTCTGCAGCTTCCAGACCACGTCCAGCGGCGCGTTGACCACCACCTCGGTCCGGTACCGGATCTGCGCGGCGGGGTCGACCCCGACTCCACGACAGCTCAGCCCCTTGGCCGGCTTCGCGGAGTGCGCCCCGGCCGGCGCCGCCGCACCGCCGAGGAGTGCGGCCACCAGCGGGACCGTGATCGCTGCGGCCCGGATTCCAGCCCTACGCGTACCGAACATGGCATTTCCTTCCCTAGCTGTCGTCGCTGTCGTTAGAAGTTCTAACTCCTCATCGCATCAAGAGTCAATAGCTTCCGTGATACCCTCTAACTAACAGATCCGAGAGGCGACCCCCACCATGGCGAAGAGCGACCCCACCACCCCCCGCGAGCGCTACCGCACCCAGGTCCGCGCCGAGGTCATGGAACGTGCGTGGGACCAGATCGCCACCGCCGGCGCCTCCGCGCTCTCGCTCAACGCGATCGCCAAGCAGATGGGCATGAGCGGCCCCGCGCTCTACCGCTACTTCGCCAACCGGGACGAGCTCATCACCGAACTCGTCCGGGAGGCCTACCGCGACCTCGCCGACACCCTCCACGCGGCCGCCGAAACCGGCGCCGACCTGGCCGCACTCGCCCGCACCCTGCGCACCTGGGCCCTGGCCGACCCGCAGCGCTACCTGCTGCTCTACGGCACGCCCGTGCCCGGCTACGAGGCCCCCGAGGACACGAGGGCGATCTCCCAGGAGATCGCGGTCACGCTCATTGACGCCTGCGCCGCCGCCCTCCCCCAGGACGCCCCGGGGTCACCCCTCGCCACCCACCTCGCCGACCACCGCACCTGGGCCGCCGGCCACCCTGCACCGCCCGAGGCCCTCGCCCTCTTTCTCACCCTCTGGACCCGCCTGCACGGCGTCCTGTCCCTCGAACTGGCCGGCCACTTCACCGGCATGCAGTTCGACGCCGCGGTCCTCTTCGAGTCCGAACTCGCGACCCTGCTCGGCTGATTCAGCTCCTCTGCGTACCCGCCATCGGCCGCGCCCGCTCCAGCAGTTCACGCACCCGCGCGTCGCGGCGGTGCGGGCGAACCGCTGCGACCATCGCCCGAAACCGGTCGTCAGCCCGACCGGACTGCACCTGCGGGTAGTCGTCCAGGGCCAAGTGCCAGTTCTGCACGGCCTCTTCGACCCGCCCGGCTTCGACCTGCCACTCGGCCAGCATCGCCCGATGACGCACTCGGGCCCGCCGGTACACGGCGGGCCTGACCGCCACGGAGCGCTCATCGGCCGCCCGACGGCTCTCTGTGACGTGGCGCCACGGCGTCGCAGCCGACCCGGTTCGGATGCACGCTTGGGTGCAAACTGAGGACGGCACAGTTGTCGGCGAACCCGTCTCGACTCTCGCCTACACTCCCGTCCTCGTCATTGGAGCCCACCATCACCACCGAAGTCGACCCGATCATCTGGATCCATGACTCAGTCTTCGGCCTCGGGCCCTACCGCGCCGATCTCGTCGAGACGTACTGGCGCTGGGAGCAGGATCCGGCGCTGCTCGTGGGGTACGGGCGGCAGCAGCCGGAGTCGCTGGAGGCCCGCGTGGAGGGGATGGCGGCGCAACTCCGGGGGGACAACATCCGGTTCACCGTCTACGACCTCGCGGGCGACGCCGCCGTACCGGTCGGCGTCGCCACGCTGCTGCCGGACCCCGCTGTCCGCACGGCCGAGTACGTGGTGATACTGGCGCCCGAGGCGCGGGGGCGGGGGCTGGGGGCGGCGGCGACCCGGCTCGTGCTGGACTACGCGTTCCACATCACCAATCTGCGCATGGTCTGGCTCAAGGTACTGGCGCCCAACCGGCCTGCGGTCCGCGCTTACGAGAGGGCGGGGTTCCGGACCGTCGGCGCCTTGCGGGAAGCGGGGTACTGGCTCGGGGAGGTCTGCGACGAGGTGGTCATGGATGCCCTCGCTGCGGAATTCGCCGGGCCGTCGGTGGTGGCACCCCTGACAAAGTGCTGATGGGTCGTCATCCAACGCTCACTCGAGTGCTGGTGGCCGTGTCGTCGGCCTTGACTGCGGTGGGCCGGGTCCACCAGGGTGTGGTCCACTCCCTCGCACCGCTGCCCCGATCGGTACTCCCCCACCTGGAGACGGCATGCGTGCGACCGTTCATCACCGACCCGGCCGCGGACGTGGACGCGGCGGGCCTTCCGTCGGGCTCGCGGTCGCCGCGCTCCTGGCGGCGGCTTCCGGTGTCGGGTTCGCCGCCGGGGCGGCGGATCCGCTGCCGAGGGTCGAGCTGGTCCTCAACGGGGCGTTCGACTCGTACCCGTGGATGTGGACCTGCGACGGGGACGTCCGGCGCAGCAGCATCCCGCACGACCACTATGTGTCGGGCCGTCCGACTGCCGACAGCACTGCGCGGTGTTCCCAGCGGGTTCGGGTCCTGCCGGACTCCAGCTATCTGCTGTCCGCCACGGTGCGCGGGCCGTTCGCCTTCGTCGGCGTCACGGGGGTGGCCGGTGAGAACGCCTCGACCTGGTCGGGGCAGGGCGATTGGAACGATCTGTCGGTGCGGGTGAGCACCGGGCCGGACACCACCGAGCTGACGGTGTACTTCCACGGCTGGTACGAGCAGGCCTCCTACGACGTGCGGCGGGTTTCCCTCACCGGTCCCGGGTACGAGCCGCGTCCGTGCGGCGAGCCGGGCGGCCCGGCGCCGACGGCCACCGACGGCCCCGGCTCACCCTCACCCACACCGTCGCCCACCTGCTGGCGGACGTACATCCCCTGACCGGTCCCGCAGGGTTCAGGAGGCGGGGCGGCGGCGGTGGGCGCGCTGGCGGCAGGTGGTGCCGCAGTAGCGGGCCGGGCGGCCGGTGGGGTGGACGGTGAGGGCGGCTCCGCACTCCTCGCAGACCGGGGCGGGGGCGTGGAGTGACCCCCGGCTGTCACGGAACGAGCGGCCTTCCGTGACAGCCGGGGCGGAGGGGCGGAGGCCGTCCAGGGTCAGCCGGACGAGCCGGAGCCCGGCCGCGCGGTCGTGGCGGGCCGTCAGCATCGAGGCACACCCCACGACGACGGCCACCACGTCCTCGGGGCCGAGGTCGGGCCGGACGCCGCCGGCCCGCTGCGCGGCGTGCAGCAGCGTCTCCAGGAGGTGGCGGAACCGCGCCACCGCGGCCGTCAGGACCGGGCGCGGCCAGCTCGCGTCGGTCGACAGCACGTCGCAGACGGTCGCACGGTTGCGCGAGGTGTCGACCACGTCCAGGAGGAACCCGAAGAAGGCCTCGGCGGGCGCGGACCGGGCGGTCCGTCGCTCGCCGGAGGCGATCAGCTCGCCCAACTGCTGGACGACCACCGCCTCGACGAGGGCGTGCTTGGTCGGGAAGTGCCGGTACACCGTGCCGGCGCCGACACCCGCCCGGCGGGCGATGTCGCCGAGCGGGACATCGAGCCCCCGCTCCGCGAACGCCTCGCCCGCCGCCGACAGCACCCTGGCCCGATTGCGGCGGGCGTCGCTCCGGTCGCCCGCGCCGATCACCGTCGTCATGTCACGAAACCCCTTGTCCCCCCGGAGCCAAACGGGTTGGAGTATCCCAGATCCCCGGGGTGAAGCACAGACCGGGGCGAGGGAGGACGACATGACCACCGAACCGAACGACACCGCCTGGAGCGTCGTCGCCGTGACCGGCGCCACCGGCAAGCAGGGCGGGGCGACGGCCCGGCGGCTGCTCGCCGCCGGACGTCCGGTGCGCGCGCTGGTGCGGGACGCCTCGGCGCCCGCCGCCGTGGCACTCGCGGAGGCCGGGGCCGAGCTGGTGCTCGCGGACCTCGACGACCCGGCGAGCCTCGGCCCGGCCCTGGCCGGTGCCGGTGCGCTGTTCGCCGTGCCGCCGGTGGCCTACGGGTCGGCGCGCATCGACGAGGAGCTGGAAGTCGCCCGCGGCCGGGCCCTGGCCGACGCGGCCGAGGCCGCGGGCGTGCGCCAGGTGGTGTTCACCGGCGTCGCCTCGACCACCGGCGCGGCGTTCGCGGCCCCCGGGAAGCGCCGCACCGAGCAGTATCTGCGCGAGCGGATCGAGCGGGTGACGGTGCTGCGGCCGGTGCGGTTCATGACGAACTACCTCGGGGTGGCCGGAGTCGGCTTCGACGGGTTCACGGACGGGGTCCACCGGCACCTCTTCCCGCCGGACGAGCCCCTCCAGATCATCGCCCTCGAGGACATCGCCGAGTTCGCCGCCCTGGCCTTCGAACAGCCGGACCGGTTCGCCGGCCGGACGCTGGAGCTGGCCGGTGACGCCCCGACCCCGGTCGAGGCCGTCGCCGCGATCGCCGCCGCGACCGGGAGGGCGCTGCGCTACGAGCAGATCGGCCACGAGGAGGCCGCCGCGCTGCACCCCGGACTCGCCGAAGTCCGCCGCCAGTGGGCCGAGGGCCACCGCTGGCGGGCCGACCTCGAGGCACTGCGGGTGGTCCACCCCGGCCTGCGCACCCTCGGCGACTGGCTCGCCGAGGGCGGCGCCGCCGCGCTGCGCGCCCGGTTCGACGCCGCGGACACTGCGGGACCGACGGCCTGAGCACCCGTCAGGGCCTGCTCAGGGAAGCTCGAACAGCGCTTCCGGGGCCGGTCCGAGTGACGGTGCGAGGACGGCGCGGAGCTCCTGGACGGCGCGGCGCCAGGCGGGGCCGTCCTCGGTCTCGTCCCAGAGCTCGGCAAGCTCGGACTCCTCGGCGACCACCCGGTCCAGGGCCGCCACGGCGAGCGGCCGCAGGTCGGCGGGAAGGACCGGGAGGGGCTGGTCGGGACCGTAGGCGGTGGTGACCGGCTCACCGCCGGGGCACTGGGCCGCGACGAGGGCGGCCGAGGCCACGGCCTCCACCGCCTCGTCGAAATCGAGGTACTCCTCGGCTCCCGTGTCGGCGGCCAGTGCCAGCGCACGGCGGACCAGTCCCTCCCGTTCACCCGCGGCAGCCTCGTCGAGGCTGCCGCAGAAGTCCGCCGCGGTGTCGTTGTCGAAGTGTCCGATGTCCCAGGTACCCACAGTGCTCTCCTCAGCTCGTTCGTGGGGATCATGGCACCGACCACCGACATCACGCGGGCTCAGCCCCCGGCGGCCTCCGCGATGCGGGCCTCCAGGGCGGCGGCCAGGGACTCGACGGCGGCCGGGGTGAAGGCGTGCTCGTTGTAGCGGAGCCAGCAGACCAGGGAGCCGTCGGGCTGTTCGGTGGCGGCGAGTTCGGGGACGTGCCGGTCGCCGCCGGGGAGGGGGTAGGGGACGGTGGCGCCGCGCGGGACCTCCCAGGCGGTGCAGGCGAGGCCGGGGAGCTGGGCGGGGGCGTTCCAGCTCTCGTAGCGGAGCCAGGCGGCGAACGGCACCAGCGGGCTGAACTCCGCGAAGGGGTAGAGCTGGTGGTCCAGGGCCGCGGTGGCGGTGGCGCGGACGCGGGCGAGGAGTTCGGCGAAGCCGGGCGCGCCGGAGGCGTCGACCCGCAGCAGGAGGGACTGCACGAAGCAGCCGACGGCCTGTTCGGCCTCGGGCGTGGTGCGACCGGGGACGGGCGTCATCAGGACCAGGTCGTCCTGGCCGCTGCGCTCCGCCAGCAGGCCGAGCCAGACCGCGGCGAGGGCCTGGAACGGGGTCGCCCCGGCCTCGGCGGCCCGGGCGCGGAGGGCGGCGGCCCGGTCGGCGGGGACGGTGAGCCGGTGGGCGGCGCTGAGCACGGTCTCGGTGTCGGCGCGGCCCGGGAAGGGGTGCACCGCCTCCGGCGCGCCGGCCAGGGTGCGGGCGAAGTGCGCGCGCGAGACGGGCCAGTTGGCGTTGGACCGGGAGACCAGCTCGCCGAGCGTCGGCATCGGCCGGGGCGGGGGCGCGGGGCGGCCGCGGCGCAGCGCCGAGTAGATGACGCCGAGGTCGCGCAGCAGCACGCCGACCGACCAGCCGTCGCCGACGATGTGGTGGACGGCGAGCAGCACCGCGTGGTCGTCGGCGCCCCGGCTGACCACGGCGAGGCCGGTCATCGGGCCCTCGCCGACGTCGGTGAGCCGGTCCCGGACGGCGATCAGCCGGGCCGACACCTCGTCGTCGCTCTCGCCCGGGGCGTCGACCAGGATGGCCTCCACCTGGGCCTCGGGGTCGACGACGGCGCGCCGGACGCCCGGCAGGGCGCCGGGCACGGGCACGAAGCGGGTGCGCAGTGCGGGGTGGCGACGCACCGCCTCGTACAGGGCCTCGGTCAGCAGGGCCGGGTCCAGTGCTTCGGTGACGCGGAACATCACGGCGACCGAGCCGACGTTGCGGCCCTCGGCCTCGGCCATCCAGCGCAGGAAGTTCTCCTGCTGGGAGGTGAGCGGGACGTCGTGGGGCTGGGCGCGCAGGTCGCGCAGGAACGGGGAGAGCGCGGAGTCGTCCACCGGGGGCGCGGCCTCGGCGGTCCTGGGCGCGGTGGCGACCCAGGCGGCCTGGGCGCGCAGCGAGGGACGTTCGAAGGCCAGGGCCGTGCCGGCGGCGACGCCGAACTCGGCGGAGACGGCGGCGGCGAGCTGGACGGCGCGGAAGGAGTCGCCGCCGAGCGCGAAGAACTCGTCCTCGACGGCCGCGACCGGCCGGCCGAGCACCTTGCGCCAGACGGCGGCGAGGGCGAGTTCGGTGCCGGTGGTGGGCGGGGTGCCGGCCGGTGCCTCGGCGGGGCTGTCGAAGCGTGCCCGGAGTTCGTGCTTGACGACCTTGCCGCTGGGGTTCCGGGGCAGCCGGTCGGTGAGCAGGATCCGGACCGGCAGTTCGGCCCGGCCGAGGCGGGCGGCGAGGAAGAGCCGCAGTTCGTCGAGGTCCAGGCCGTCGGCGGCGGGCACGACCGCGGCCACCGGCACGGCGCCCATGACGGGGTGCGGGAGGCCGAGCGCGGCCGCGTCGGCGACCTGCGGGTGGGCGTGCAGGACGTCCTCGATGCGCAGCGTGGAGACCTTGAGGGCGCCGGACTTGATGATGTCGCTCTCCCGGTCGACCAGGTGGAGGTAGCCGTCGGCGTCGAGCCGGCCGAGGTCTCCCATCCGCACCCAGCCGTCGCGGAAGACGGCGGCCGTGGCCTGCGCGCCGGCCGTGTAGCCGCGCGGGGGTCCGGGCTGGCGCAGCCAGACCTCGCCGACGGTGCCCGTCTCGACCGGCTGCCCGTCCTGGTCGAGCAGCCGCAGGTCGGCCGGGTTGGCGGGGCGGCCGACCGAGCCGGGCCGGCGGGCGTCGACGACGGCGGATATCTGGGCGGGCGACGCCTCGGCGGAGGTGTAGGTGTTGACCAGGGTCGCGGTCGGCAGGGCTGCGCGCAGGGCGGCGGCGACGGGGGCGGGCAGGGCGGCGGCGGAGGAGCTGATCAGCAGGACGCTGCTCAGGTCGTGCCGTCCGACCGCACCGGAGTTGAGCAGTTCGACGGCCATCGAGGGCACCAGGAAGACGGTGCCGGCGCGGTGTTCGGCGACGGTCCGCCCGAACTCCTCGGCGTCGAAGCGCGGCAGGCAGATCGTGGCGGGCGCGGCGACCAGCGCGTTGACCAGCACCACCTGGGCCGCGTTGGTGCCGATCGGGAAGGCGTGCACGGCGTGCGCGGAGTGGGCGTAGGGGCGCGGGCGCGGGTCGAGCCGCTGGCCGGCGGTCAGGCTGGCGTGGGCGGCGTGCACGCCCTTGGGCGCGCCGGTGGTGCCGGAGGTGCCGATGACCTGGGCGAGGTCGCCGGGGGCGGGGCGGTGCGGCGGTTCCTGCGCGCCGTCGCCGTTGCCGTCACCGTCGCCGTTGCCGTCGGCCTCCAGTCCGGCCAGCGGCAGGCAGCGGACGTCGGCCGCGGCGGCCCGCTCGTCCTCGTCGGCGGCGGCCACCGCGAGCACCACCCCGCTGTCGCCCGCCAGCCGCGCGGTGTCCTCGGCACTCAGGTCCTCGCGGACGACGACCGCCGCCGCGCCCGCGTAGTGGGTGGCCAGGAAGGCCACCGCATAGGCGTCCCAGGACCGGTTGGGGAAGAGCAGCAGCACCCGCTCGCCCGGCCGGACGCCCGCCCGGGCGAGCCCGTGGGCGGCGCGCACCGCCCGCTCCCGCCACGTCCGGTAGTCGAGTGCCGGGCGGCCGGGGGCGATCAGCGCGGGCCGGTCCGGGTGCCGGGCGGCCCGGTCGTCGAGCAGGTCGGTCAGGGTGAGCGCGTCGGGCGTCCCGGGTGCCGAAGCGGCGGCGGTGGGAACGGCACTGACGGTGGATCGGGTGCTGATGACGACTCCCGGAAGTGGCCAGGACGGGGCGCGGCCGATCGGCCGGACGGGTGGCTGGTCCAGACCGTAGCGGCTGGGTACCGTCCCCCGCCAGAGTCGTCCGTCCCCGGACCGCCGGGTCCGACCGCCGGGTCCGACCGCCGACCGGTCCAGGACTTCCACTGACGGTCTCCGACCGTGACCGCCGACCGCGGTCGCGGAGCGTAACCGCCGGGCGGGCCCCCGAGGGAGGGATCCGGGAGCGGCCCGGGGAGTAGCCCGGCGCGGTCGGGGCAGGCGGGAGCCCGGACGGCCCGCACCGCGGCGGTCGGCGTCTGGACGTGCCGTGCCGCGCGGTTCGGGCGATCATGAGGGAACGTGCCTCGAAAGGTGGAATGCGATGTTCCAGCTCCTGTGGATTCTGCTCATCGGCTTCGTGCTCGGTGTGATCGCCAAGCTGATCCTGCGCGGCCCGCAGGCCATCCCGTGGTGGCTGACCATGCTGCTCGGCGCGGCCGGGGCCTGGCTGGGCAACGCGGTCGCCGGGTGGGTCGGTGTCCGGAACACCTCCGGCATCGACTGGATCCGCCATCTGCTCCAGCTCGCCTTCGCGATCGGCCTGATCGGCATCGTCGCCCCCGCCTGGAGTTCCCGCCGGTCCAGGTGACCGGCGGTCCGGCCCCGGGCCGGGTGACCGACGGCGACCGTGCCCGGCCCAGCGGGCCAAGGGCGCTCCGGGTCCGGAGGGTGGTCCGGCGCGGCGCTGTTCGAAGCGGCGCGGCTAGACTCGCACGGCCGTCGCAGCCCGACGGCCGTGCCGCCGAACTCGCGAGGGAACAGAACATGGTCGAGGCCGCCCCGAAGGTCGTTGTGGTCGTGCCCACCTACAACGAGCGGGAGAACCTTCCGGTCCTCGCCGGCCTGCTGGCCGGGCTCGACCTGCCGAACCTGCATCTGCTGGTCGTCGACGACAACTCCCCCGACGGCACCGGCGAGGTGGCCGACAAGCTGGCCGCCGAGTCCGAGGGCCGGGTCTCGGTGCTGCACCGCACCGAGAAGGACGGCCTCGGCCGCGCCTAC
This sequence comes from Streptomyces sp. XY431, assembly GCF_001279805.1. NCBI lineage: Bacteria > Bacillati > Actinomycetota > Actinomycetes > Kitasatosporales > Streptomycetaceae > Streptomyces > Streptomyces sp. XY431. The sequence continues at coordinate 25,655 of NZ_LGDO01000036.1, read as the reverse complement.
GTGGCCGGCATGACCCGGGCCCTGGAGGACGACGCGGACGTGGTCGTCCAGATGGACGCCGACCTGTCCCACCCGGCCGCCGTCCTGCCGCTGATGGTGGAGACCCTGCTGGCCGACGACACGGCCGTGGTGCTCGGCTCCCGGTACGTGCCCGGCGGGTCGACCGCCGAGGAGTGGCCGTGGCACCGCAAGGCGCTCTCCGCCTGGGCCAACCTCTATGTGAACACCATCCTCGGCCTGGGCGTGCGGGACGCCACCGCCGGTTTCAAGGCCTGGAAGGCGCAGACCCTGCGGGCCATCGACCTGCCGTCGGTGCACAGCAACGGCTACTCGTTCCAGGTCGAGCTGAACCACCGGGTGGTGCGCCAGGGGCTCACCATCAAGGAGGTGCCGATCCGCTTCGAGGAGCGGGTCGAGGGCGCGTCCAAGATGAGCCTCGGGGTGCAGGTGGAGTCGGCGCTCGCGCCGTGGAAGCTGCTGCGCGAGGGGCGCGGCAAGCAGTAGCCCTCGCCCGGTGCGGACCGGTACGGACCGGACAGGACCGGACCGGTGGGAGCCGGGGGACGGGGAAGGAGGTGCGCATGGCCCTGCTACCGGACTCCGTGGTCGGCCTGCTGCGCCGCGCCGCCCGTGAACCCTTCGCCGTCCAGACCGCCCGGGCGACCGTCGCCGCCACCCTCTCCTACGTGGTGGCGACCTGGCTCAGCAGCGAACCGGCCCCCCTGACGGCCCCGCTCACCGCACTGCTGGTGGTCCAGGTCACCGTCTACTCGACGCTCACCACCAGCATCCGCCGGGTGAACTCGGTGGTCGTCGGCGTGCTGATCGCGATCGGCTTCAGCGCGGTGGTCGGGCTCTCCTGGTGGAGCCTCGGACTGATCATCCTGGCCTCGCTGGTGATCGGCCGGTTCGTCCGGGTGGACGAGTTCGTCCAGGAGGTCGCGATCAGCGCGATGCTGATCCTGGGTGTCACCAAACTCGCCTCCCAGGCCTGGGACCGGGTGCTGGAGACGCTGATCGGCGCGAGCGTCGGCCTGCTGTTCAACCTGGTGTTCGCGCCGCCGGTCTGGGTGGACACCGCGGGCGAGTCGATCGAGGACCTGGCCCGCCGGGCCCGGCACCTGCTGCTCGACCTCGCCGAGCAACTGGGCCGGCCCACCGCCGTCGAGGACGCCGCCGAGCGCCTGCACGAGGCCCGCCGGCTCGATCAGGCGATCGCCGACGTCGACGCCGCGCTGCGCCAGGCCGAGGACAGCCTCCGGTTCAACCCCCGGATCAGCGAGGGACTGCTCTCCCGACTGGTGCTGCGCACCGGCCTGGACACGCTGGAGATCTGCGTGGTGGTGATCCGGGTCATCTCGCGTTCGCTCACCGACCTCGCCAAACGGCGCGGGCCCGGCGAGCCGTTGGTGGCGCCGGGCCTCGCGGTGGCGATGGAGGAGCTGCTCGCCCATGTCGGCGGCGCGCTGGTGAGTTTCGCCGTGCTGGTCACCACCCAGGTCAGCCGGAACGCCGAGGAGGCCGAGGAGCGGCTCGCCGCCGAGCTGACCGCCGCCTGGGCGAGCCGGGAGAACGTCGCCCGGCTGCTGCTGGAGCAGGTCCGCGCGGACCCGGACTCCTGGCACCTGCTCGGGTCGCTGCTGACCGAGGTCGACCGGATCCTCGACGAACTGGACCTGGAGCACCGCTCCCGGCGGCTGATGGAGGAGCTGGACCGGGCCTCGGTGGCGGGCCGGGAGCGGTTCTCCCGGCTCGGCCGGCTGCGCCGCTGGCTCCGCGGCGAGCGCCCGGTCCTCGCCCGGGTCCGCCGCCGGCGCGGGAAGCCCCCGGCGGGCGCCCGGAGCTGAGCCCGCAGCCCTTGCTCGGCCCCCGGCCCCGGTACCGGCCCCCGCTCCCGCTCCCGGTGTCTCACCCCGCCGCGGCGTCGAGCAGCCGCTGGATGTCGATCCTGCGCATCTCCAGCATCGCCGTGGTGACCCGGGCGGCCTTCGCCCGGTCCGGGTCGGCGACCAGGTCGATCAGCACCTGCGGGGTGACCTGCCAGGACAAGCCCCAGCGGTCCTTGAGCCAGCCGCAAGGACCCTCCTGGCCGCCGCCCTCCAGCAGGGCCGCCCAGAGCCGGTCCACCTCCGCCTGGTCGTCGCAGTGCACCTGGAGCGAGACCGCCTCGGTGAACGGGAAGAGCGGTCCGCCGTTGAGGGCCACGTACGGACGGCCGTCGAGTTCGAAGGCGACCGTCAGCACGGTGCCGGGTGTGCCCGGGCCGGCCTCGGTGTAGTGGGTGACGCCGGTGATCCGGGAGTTGGGGATGACCGAGGTGTAGTGGCGGACGGCTTCCTCGGCCTGGTCGTCGAACCAGAGACAGGGTGTGATCTGCTGCATGGGCCGACGGTAGCGGCGGGCCCCGGCGGGACGGCCGCGCCACGCCACGCCACGGCCGGGGGGCACCGGTTCGGTGCTCCGCCGGCCGCGGCGCGCGGGGATCCGGACTCAGTGCACCCAGCCCGCGTACCGGCGGGTGAAGCGCTGGCCGGTGGCGGCGGTGACCACCACGTCGTAGCGGCTCTGCTTGTCCAGCGGCCAGACCAGGTTGCTCTGCTTGCCCGGCCGGACCCAGACGGTCTGCGCGGTGCCGGCGAAGTCGTTCGGCACGGCGGTGAAGCAGACGTCCGTCATGCCGTCGTTGACGAGCTGGAGGGTGAGCCGCTTGGAACCGGACAGGTCGGCGGTGACGATCGGCACCGCGATGTCGTTCTGGCCGGACGGCTGCTCGGCGCCGCCCTGGCCGTCGCGGACCACGGTGCCGGCGAAGCGGCGGACGAAGCCGTCCGGGCCGTGCACGGTGAAGTCGTAGCGGCCGTTGGTCTTCGCGGCCTCCCAGACGTACGTGGCCGAGGCGCCCGGGGCCACGGTGAACGGCGTCCCGGCGAAGGGCTGGACGATGTTCGGGTAGACCGTGTACGGGAAGGCCACGCCGCCGTCGTTGCTCATCGTGCAGGTGACCCGGCCGGTGCGGCGGTCCACCTCCGCCTCGGCCCAGGGCTGGTAGGGCAGGTGGCGGTGCGGACGGTCGCCCCGCTCGGGCACCGGCATGGACTGGGCACCGACCGCGGGCAGTTGCACGCCGGGGAGCTTGGTGCCCGCGTCGGCCTTGGCCATCAGGGCGTTGGTGTCCGGCAGTTGCGGGATCGAGTGGTCCGGGGCGGCGAAGTCGAAGCAGCTGGTGAGGTCGCCGCAGACGGCGCGGCGCCAGGCGGAGATGTTGGGCTCGGCCACACCGGTGACCTGCTCCATGAAGCGCAGCACCGAAGTGTGGTCGAAGACCTGGGAGTTGACCCAGCCGCCGCGCGACCAGGGCGAGGCGACCCAGAGCGGGACGCGGTTGCCGAGGCCGATGGCACGGCCCTGGGTGAACTCCTCGGGGGTGCCCGGCTCGGGGGTGGGCGGCACCATGTGGTCGAAGTAGCCGTCGTTCTCGTCGTACATGACCAGGAAGACGGTGTGCCGCCACACGTCCGGGTTGGACATCAGCGACTGCAGGGCCTGGTTCACCCAGTGCGCGCCGTACGCCGGTCCGGCCTCCGGGTGCTCGGAGAACAGGTACGGCGCGACCAGCCAGGAGACGGTCGGCAGGGTGCCGTCCTTGCAGTGCGCGTCGAAGGCCGCCGGGTCGAACTTGGTCATCGCGTTGATGTAACGCGGGTCGTCCTTCGGGAAGTTGTGGAATTGCTTGAAGTACGAGAGCGCGTTGTCGTCGTAGTCGCCGGTGCGGTCGTCCTTGCTGGGGTTGTGGTAGACCCGCCAGGTGACGCCCGCCGACTGCAGGCGCTCGGCGTAGGTGGTCCAGTCGGCCACCGGGTTGTCTGTGACCGGGGTGTTGTCGATCCACGGGCCGGTGGTGCCGTCCCGGCCGGGCCCGGCGGTGCCGGTCCACAGGTAGAGCCGGTTGGGGTCGGTCGGCCCGGCCAGCGAGGTGAAGTAGGCGTCGCAGAGGGTGAACGCGTCGGCGAGCGCGTACTGGTAGGGGATGTCCTCGCGGGTGAAGTAGCCCATGGTGCGCTCGCCCTTGGCGGCGATCCACTTGTTCATCGCGCCGTTGTTGATGGCCTGGTGGCCGGTGGCCCAGTCGTGCGGCAGGCCGCCGGCGTTCTGCGCGTTGTACTTCGAGGTGTCCATCCGGTACGGCAGCATCACATTGCCGTCGCTGCGGCGCGGGTCGGGCTGGCGGAACACGTCGGTGCCGTCGGGGAACTGGAGCCCCTGCTTGTCGCCGAAGCCGCGCACGCCGTTCAGGGCGCCGAAGTAGTGGTCGAAGCTGCGGTTCTCCTGCATCAGCACCACGACGTGCTTGACGTCCTTGATGGTGCCGGTGAGGCGGTCCGGTGCGGCGGCGGGCCGGTCGGGTGCGGCCTGGGCCGGGGTGCCCTGGAGGCCGGTCAGGGCGGCGGCGCCGGCGGCAGCGGTGGCGCCGACGAAGGTGCGGCGGGAGAGCTCGGACATCGCGAACTGGCCTTTCAGAGCTGGAAGGTGGCGACCGCGGCGGCGGTGTCGGACGGCCACTGGTTGGCGGCGAGGGCGGCCGGATCGGCGGCGGTGGCCGGCCAGTCGGCGACCAGGGTGTGCGCCTCGACGAGCCGCAGCTTCCCCCGGTACAGCACGTAGTCGATCCGGTCCTGCGGCTCGGCCTTGCCGGCGGCGCGCTGCTTGCGGACCGGCGACCAGGTGGTGCCGGGCGCCTTCACCGGGTCCCGGTTCTCCTCGCGGAAGGTGTCGGTGAGTCCGGCCTCCTGGAGGGTGGTGGTGACCGGCCAGGCGAGCGCGCCGGCGCCGCCGTGCGCGGCGGCGGTGGCGGCCGTCCAGTCGAGGTGCGAGGGCGAGGACAGCGCGCCGGCGAGCACCACGGGCGCGCCCGCGGCGGCGTCGGCGGTGACGGCGGCGGCCAGCGCCCGGGCCTGCCGGAGCCGGACCGAGGCGTTCTCGGCGGCGAGGACCTGCGTGGCGGTGCGGCCGTCCTGGAGGGCGTACGGGCCGTACTCGGACTCGTCGAGGTGCGCGGTCCAGACCCGGACGGCGCGGCCGCCGGGCAGCTGCACGGTCGCCCCGGCGGCGGGCAGCTCGGCGGTGGCGGGGGTGACGGCGGTCAGCGGGTAGCGGCTGAGCAGGCCGACGCTGCCGGCGCTCTGGTGGGCGTACCAGCCGAGGGCGTCGGCCAGCGCCTGGGCGGCCTTGCCTGCGGTCTCCTGGAGCGCGAGCACGTCCAGGCCCTGGGCGAGCACGACCCGGAGCTGCTTCTCGGTGGCGTCGGTGAAGGCGGCACCGGCGTTGGCGAGGTTCCAGCTCGCGACCTTGAGCCGGGGTGCGGTGGCCGGGTCCACGACCGGGAGCAGCACGGTCACCGTGTCGGTGGCACCGGCGCTGTCCTTGACGCCGACGACCAGGACCTCGGGGGTGCGCGGCGCGGCACCGCCCGGCGCGGTGCCGGTGACGGTGCCGTCGGCGGCGACCGCGAGCCAGGCCGGTCCGGAGACCTTGCGGAAGGCCGCGCTGCCGGCCGGGTTTCCGGCGGGACGGGCCCAGAGGCCGCCGAGCTTGACGGTGACGGCCGCGCCGGGTGCGACGGGGGTGGCGGTGAAGGAGTCCACGACGGCGTGCGGGCGGACCACGGCCGGCTTGGGCCGGAAGGTGAACGGCTGGGTCCTGGCGAGGATGCCGTAGCCGTCCTTGGCGAGCAGGTAGGCCGTGTACGGGCCGCCGGTGAGGGCGGAGGTGTCGAGCTGGACGTCGCCGTCGGCGGCCGGGGTGTACTTCCAGAGCAGGGAGCTGCCGGTGCCGGGCAGGCGGTCGCCGTCGTAGATGCCGACCCAGTTCTTGGGGTCGGGGGCGTCGGTGGTCCAGTGGAAGGTGAGGCGGTCGCCCTCGACGGGGCTGCTCGACGACGTGCTGGTCAGGGTGCTGCCGGTGGCCACGGATGTCCTGTCCGCCGCTCGGACACCGGGCCGTCGGGGGGTGCCGGGCCGGGGCCGTCCGCGGCTGGTGACGGAGGCTTGGGAGGGTCGGCCCCATCAACAGTTGGCTGTACAACTGCGGGGCCGGGCCCATTCATCCGAAGACCGGCGACCGGGACATGAACGAAGCGTGACGGGATGTCGGGCGGAACGGGAAATGTGGAACGGAGATGTGCGACGGGAGAGGTGGGGCGGGGCGCGGGCCGTCAGGCGAGCGTGAGGAAGAGCTTCTCCAACTCGGCCTCGGTCATCGGCGCCGTGCCCTCCTCGGCGCCCGCCATGCACTGGCGCATGCCGCTCGCCACGATCTTGAAACCGGCCCGGTCGAGCGCCCTCGACACGGCGGCCAGCTGGGTCACCACGTCCTTGCAGTCCCGGCCGGCCTCGATCATGGCGATCACGCCCGCCAGCTGACCCTGGGCGCGCCGCAGCCGGTTCAGGACCGCGCCGACGGCCTCCTCGTCCACCTGCATGTCCGGACCGCCCTCCACTGTCGACCACCGGTCCTCCACTGTACCCCGTGGGGTATCCGGACCTCGGTGGTCGACCAGGGGCCTGTGCCGTCGGCGAAGGGCTCCGGTCAGCGCCGGGCCAGCCGCCGTTCCCCGCCCGCCCCGGTGGCGTACTCCAGCTTGTAGTGCGCGAACACCTCGGGCTCGTCCTCGGCCGGCAGCACGTCGTCCACGCCGATCGAGGGCGCCTGCTTCACCAGCGCCTTCGGGAACGCCACCCGCAGGTATCCCGGCCCCAGCACCGCACCGTCGAGCGGGACGAACACCAGTCGCCGCTTGACCGGCAGGCCGATCGTCACCGTCACGAAGTACGGCTGGTCACTGGCGGTCTCGACGTAGACGGACTCCAGGGTGCCGATCCGGTGGTCCTTCTCGTCCACGACGGCCTGCCCCCGCCACTCCCTGATGTCGGCCGGAACGATCTCGGCGACGGCCATGGTTACCTCCCGCTCCCGCTCCACGGCGGCACGCCTCGCTTGTGGGCGGCGCCCCGGACCCTCCCATCCTGCGCCTGTCCGCCCCGGCCCGCCCGCCGGGCCGGGACACAGCCACAGCCACAGCCCGGTACGAAGGGCCTCGGCGGCGGCGTCACTGGATCAGGTCGGTGTGCGGGTGCTCCGGGGACTCCGGGCAGACGTAGAGCTGCAGGTGGTTGCCCTTGGAGACCTGGACCCCGGGCGGGTTCGCCGAGGCGGCGGTGCGCGCCGCGGCGAGCTCCCGGTCCTCGTACGGGACCCAGCCGTGGGTGCCGCTGTCCCATTCGCCCGAGGCGATGGTCAGCAGTGGGACCATCCCGGCGCCGCAGACCTCGCAGCAGCGGGCGACGGGGTCGGTGAGGCCCCACGGGGCCCAGCCGCCGACCTTCCAGCCCGGGGCCTCGGCCAGCGCGCTGTCGTAGAACGCCTGCGGGTAGGGCTCGTAGACGCCGTCCAGGGCGGCGCCGGCGGCCTGCCACCGGTTCCAGTCACTCAGCTGCTGCCGCAGTTCCCGGCTCAGCTCGAGGAAGTTGGGGTACTCGGTGATCCGCTCCGGCGCGAGCAGGCACGGGACCGGGAGGTAGCCGTCGTACTCGACGACCTCCGGCCCGGGCGGCGCGGTGAGGAGGTCGGTGACCGCCGCGGCCGACCGCCAGACCAGCACGGTCGGCGGCTTGAGGTCCGGCTCGTGCTCGACGGGGCACCAGAACACCTGGAGCAGGTCCGCCCCGGCCGGCGGGCGCAGCAGCGGCACGTCGCGCAGGTGGAGCTGGACCACGGGCAGCATCGGGTTCGGCCCCTCGTGCTCCTCGTCGGTCTCCTCGTCCCACCACCCGTGCTGTTCGCGGCAGTGCGGCCAGGGCTCGTCCGCGGGCCACAGGAACGGCCCTCCGACCGAACTGTCGTAGGGCGAAGGAGCCCCGGGCCGGGGGTGCAGCCGGAGCGCCTCCCGCGCCAGCGGGGCGAGTTCGGGGAACACCGAGGTCACGTCGAGCGGGCGCGGCGGGGTGGTGCGGGAGTGGTTCACGACCGTGATGCTGCCAGGCGCCTCCGACAGCGGACGAACGGGCCCGGGCCGGGGCCGTTCCGGCCCAAGCCCTGGCAACGCGGCCATTCCGTACAAGCGGGGGTGAACCGACCTCGCTGCACCACGGGCGTACCCGAACACCTACGCTGTCCGCCGACGGATCATCAGTTCGGCCAGGTGCGGAGGCGTGGAGACAGTGGTGGGTTACAACGAGATGTGGGAACCGGGCGAGCCCGGCGTCCCCGCCGACCTCCGGCCGGAGATTCCGCACCCCGCGCGGATGTACGACTACTACTTGGGCGGAAAGGACAATTTCCCGTCCGACCGCGAGGCGGCCGAGCGGGCGCTGGCGGCCAATCCGGAGTTCAGATCCACCGCGCGCGCCAACCGGGGCTTCCTGAACCGGGCGGTGCGCCACGTGGCCGGACTCGGCATCGACCAGTTCCTCGACATCGGCACCGGCATCCCGACCGCCGGCAACACCCATGAGATCGCCCAGGCCGTCGATCCGGGCGCCCGGATCGTCTACGTCGACAACGACCCGATCGTGCTCGCCCACGCCCGCGCCCTGATGGGCGGCACCGCCGTCGGCCGGACCACCGTCATCCAGGCCGACCTGCGCGAGCCGGTCGACCTGCTGGCCGCCGCCGAGGCCGAGAAGCTGCTCGACTTCGACAAGCCGATGGCCCTCGTGCTGGCCGCCGTGCTGCACTTCGTGCCGGACGAGAGCGGACCGTACGAGATCGTCCGCACGCTGCTGGACACCCTCGCGCCCGGCAGCTACCTGATCCTGTCCCACGGCACCGCCGACTTCATCCCCGCCGAGGTCCGCGACCGGGTGACCGGCGTCTACAGCAAGGCCACCGCTCCGCTGGTCGGCCGCAGCCGGGAGCAGGTGGGCGCCTTCCTGGACGGCCTGGACGTCCTCGACCCCGGGGTGGTCACCGTCCCGCTGTGGCGTCCGGAGGGCGACCCGGTCGCCGGCGCGGACCGGGTCAGCATGTACGGCGCGGTCGCCCGCAAGTCCTGACGGTACGGGGGTGGCGGCCGGACGGATCGTCCGGCCGCCGCCGTGCTCAGGCGTCGACAGGGGGTCACCCGGCGGCCGCGCCCGTCAGCGGCCGGGGTGCGGGTTCGGCCGGAGCGTCCGGCAGTTCGCGCATCCGGCGCAGCGGTGAGCAGAGCACCGGCAGGACGGCCAGCAGCTCGCCCAGGGCGCCGGCCCAGAGCGCCTGCCGGACGCCGAGGCCCTGCCCCAGCACGCCGCCGATCAGCGCGCCGATCGGCATCACGCCCCAGACCAGGAAGCGCACGGTCGCCGTCATCCGGCCCAGCAGCGGCTTCGGGCAGAGCCGCTGCCGGAACGCGACCGAGGTGATCCTGAAGGTCATGAAGAGCACCCAGCCCAGGGCCTGGAGCAGGACGGCCAGTGCGAAGCGGCCGTCGGCCCGGAACAGCGGCACCGCCAGCAGCCAGAGCACGGCGCTGCCGGCGACCGCCGCGCACATCGCCGGCCCCTGACCGAGCCGGGCGGTGAACCGCACCGTGAGCAGGCTGCCGACCAGGCCGCCGACGGCCTCCGCGGTGAACACCAGCCCGCACAGGAACGGCGACAGGTGCAGCTCGCCGGCCAGCAGCACCATCAGCATCGAGGCGCCGATCGTGCCGCACAGGTTGGAGACGGCCGCGGTGAGGGTGACCGCCCGCAGCAGCCGGTCGCCGAGGACGAAGCGCAGGCCCTCGGCGATCTCCGTCCGCAGCGCCGCCCCCGGCCGGGCCGTCTGCCGGGCCGTCTGCCGGGCCGTCTGCCGGGCCGTCGGCCGGGCCTCGGACCGCCGGATCCGGCCCAGCAGCAGCGCGGAGAGGCCGAAGCTCAGCACGTCCACCGCCAGCGCGACCGGCGCGGTCAGCGCACCGACCAGCGCCCCGCCCGCGCCCGGCCCGCCGACCTGGACGGTGCTCCGGCCCGCCTCGATCCGGACGTTCGCCGCCACCAGCTGCTCGTCCGGCACCAGGTGCGGCAGGTAGCTGCCGTGCGCCACGTCGAAGAACGCGGTGCCGACGGACATCCCGAACGCCACCGCGTACAGCTGGGGCAGGGTCAGCGCGCCCAGCCAGGAGGCGACCGGGACGGAGAACAGCAGCACGGCCCGGACGACGTCCGCGGCGATCATCACCGGCCGCTGCCGCACCTGGTCCACCCAGGCGCCCGCGGGCAGTCCGATCAGCAGGAAGGCCAGGTACTCGAAGGCGACCAGCAGGCCCGCCTCGAACGGGGTGGCGTCCAGCGTGCCGACCGCCACCAGCGGAAGCGCGACCAGGGTAACGGCCGCGCCCGCCTGACTGACCGTGTCGGCGGCCCAGAACCGTCGGAAGTCGGCATGCCGGAACAGGCCGGTGGTAGGAGGAGTCATGCCCGCCAGCATCCTGAGCATGATCACCGCGCGGCCAGTGTTTTAGTCTGGGCGAAAACGTCGACCGGGGGTGGGGATGGGCGAGCTGCGGTTCGGGGCGCACGACCTGGGCAATCTCAGGTTTGCGATCTCCCCGCTCTGGGAGACCGCGGCCGCCGCACGCGCCACCGCCGATCCCGGCCGGCACGTGGTGCACCTGCCCTGGATCCGCCGGGCCCCGGCGCTGCGCCAGGACGGTGTCCTCGCCGGGCGGACCGCACCGCTGACGGCGCTCGCCGACCGGTTCGACCTGGTGGCGGGCCCGCTGCTGCCGGCTCCGCGCTGCCCGCTGGCCGAGATCGAGGAGGAGCTGTCCGCCCTGCTGGCCACGCCTCCCGCGCAGATCCGGGAGACGCTCGCCGCTGCGCCGCGGCCCGCGCCGACCGGCTTCGAACGACGGCTGGCAGAGGACCCGGAGCGCGTCCTGCCCGAACTCGCCGAGGCCCTGCACTCCTGGTGGGAGGCGGCGGTCCGGCCGCACTGGCCACGGATCCGCGCCGTTCTGGAGGCGGACATCGCCCACCGGACACGCCTGCTCGCCGAGGACGGCATCCACGAGGTGCTGTCCTCGCTCCACCCCGCCCTGCACCGGGCCGGGGACCGGCTGCGCTCGCCCGACCTGCCGGCGGACGGCGAGGACCTCGGCGGCACCGGACTCACCCTCACCCCGAGCGCCTTCGCCGACCGCTGCCGGGTGCTGACCGGCCGCCGGGGAACGCCGCCCGCCCTGGTCTACCCGGCCCGCGCCCTCGGCCTGCTCTGGGAGCGCCGGGAGAACACGGACGACGCGCTCGCCCGGCTGCTCGGCCGCAGCCGTGCCCGGCTGCTCGCCTGCACCGGCTCCCCGGCCACCACCACCCAGCTCGCCGCCCGCACCGGCCTCAGCCTGGGCGCGGTCTCCCAGCACCTCGCCGTCCTGCGCGACGCCGGTCTGGTCACCGGGCACCGCTACCGCCGCGAGGTCCACTACACCGTGACCGACCTGGGCACCGCCCTGCTCACCCGGACGTAGGGCTGTGCCGGGTGAGCAGGACTGTGCCGGACCGTAGTAGGGCCGCGCCGGACGTAGCAGGGCCGTACCGGGTGCAGGGCCGTGCCGGGCCGGCTCGGCGCGGCCGTGACGCTCGGCCGGAGCGTCAGGCGGGCTTGCTCGCGCGGATCGAGTACATCAGCGGGACGCGGGGCTGACCGGCCGGGAAGCGGAAGCCCCGGTCGCGCTCCAGGACCGGGAAGCGCGGGAACAGCGTGAAGTCGTGCTCGTGCAGGAACTCGACCCGCAGGCCCTCGGCCACCAGGGCGCTGAGGACGTCGCCGATCCCGTGCTGCCACTCGACGGTCCTGGTGGCCAGGGACGTCACCTCGCCGTCGGTGTAGGTGCTGGGGTCGTCCCAGACCGTGGCGTTGCGGTCGAAGTAGTCGTACTCCACCGTCCGGCCGTCGTCGCCCAGGGTGTCGCCGAAGGGGTGGAACTCCGCCAGGTAGAGGAAGCCGCCCGGGGCGACCAGGGACGCCGCGGTGCGGGCCCAGCGCTCGATGTCCGGGAGCCAGCACAGGGCGCCGAGGCCGGTGTAGACGATGTCGAAGGTCTGCCCGTCGAGCGCCTCCACCGCCTCGTACACGTCGGAGACGACGAAGCGGGCGGTGTCCGCGCCGATCTTCCCGGCCAGTTCGGTGGCGGCCTCCACCGCCGGCGCGGAGAAGTCCAGACCGGTCACGGTGGCGCCGTGGCGGGACCAGGACAGGGTGTCCAGGCCGATGTGGCACTGGAGATGGAGCAGGGACTTGCCGCTGACGTCACCGACCTCGGCCAGCTCGAAACCGCGTAGTGCCTCGTCGCCGGACACGAAGCCGGGGAGGTCGTAGAAATCGCTGGCCGTGTGCACCGGGACGCGGCCGTCCCAGTTGGCGCGGTTCGTCGCCAGCCAGTCTTCGGGGGCAGGGGTCTTCTCCATACCAACCACGCTGCCAGAGCCGGGAGTACCGCTCAAACGGTTTTCCCGGCCCTCACCGACCGTCGTCGGCAGGCAGGTCGGGGAGGTCCAGGACGGCGAGGAGGGGTGGGTCCAGCGGCCAGGGGAACTCCGGCACGGCGGTGCTCACTGCGGACGGGGTGACGGCGGCGGTGCTCACTGCGGACGGGGTGACGGCGGCAGCGGCCAGGCGGAGGGCTCCGAGCAGGGGCGGGCCGTCCGGGGGGCCGGGACGGGCGGCGGGGAGGCGGACCGCGAGCGCGTCCAGGGTCGCCCGGCGCAGCGGTTCGAAGCGGAACAGGCCGCCGGTCAGGGCGAGCCGGGGCTCGGCCTGACCGGCGGCCGTGGCGGCGGCGGTGGCGGTGGCGGCGATCTCCTCGCCGGCGCGGCGGAGCAGGCCCGCGGCGACCGGACAGCCCTCCCCGGCGGCCGCGACCACCGCCGGGGCGAACTCCGCGAGCAGCGCCGCCCGGTCCGGACGCGGCTGGAGGGCCGCCGGGAGGCCGGTCACCGGGCCGTAGTGCCGCTCGGCCGCCGCGAGCAGGACGGGCGAACCCCCGTTGCGTCCGTCCTGCTCCCGCAGCGCAGCCTCCAGCCCGGCCCGGCCGAGCCAGGCGCCGCCGCCGCAGTCCCCGAGCAACTGGCCCCAGCCGTCGGCACGGCACCAGCCTCCGCCCGGGCGGTGGCCGATCGCGACCAGCCCCGTCCCCCCGGCCACCACCACCCCGGCGGCGGTGCCCAACGCGCCCACGTAGGCCGTGACCGCGTCCCCCGCGAGCACCAGCCGCCGGGCCCCGGTGGCCCGGGCGAGCGGGCCCGGCAGCCGGGCCGCCAGGTCGCGACCGAGCAGGGCCATCCCGGTGGCACCCACGGCGACCGCGCCGATCCGGGCCCCGTCGGGCAGGCCCGCGACCAGGGTGTCGAGCGCGGGCAGCAGCCCGTCGAGCAGCGCCCGTGCGTCCTGTCCGCCGGCCGAGGCGGACACCCGCGCGGCGGTCGCCGACCCGACCGTCCGCACCCCCGTGGGACCGACCGGCCGGCCTGCGGGCGCCGCCCCGACCCGGACGCCGGAGCCGCCGACGTCCACCCCGACCACCCAGCACTCCCCCGCCGCCTGCTCCACTCCGCCTCCACCCGCCGCGCCCACGACCCGTCCTCCCCATGGTGCCCCCGGTGGAGGACGGCCGACCGGGTGCGCGCCCGGCCGGAGAACCCCGGCACAGTGGCTACCGAGCGCAACCGAGCGCCCCGGCAGCGATCGCCCCCTTCCTGATCACGTCGATCTCCTTCGCTGTCACGGTGGTTCGGATCCCGCCGGTTCGGATTCGGCCGGTGCGCTTTCGTCCGGCCCGGAACCATGGAATCGCCCGCCGGGTGCCCGGGTCGAATGATTCGATGAGGTTCGAACGCAGACACAGACGCGGAGGGGGATGCGGTGCTCCGGATCGAGTTGGACGCCCCGGCACTGGCGAACACCCGGTTCGTGATCTCGCCGCTGCACAACGTCACCGACGGCCTGTGGCTGATCCGTTCGCCAACCGGAGCAGGCGGGCGCAGTGCCGGTGTACGCGGTGCCGGTGGACGCGGACCGGGCGCGCTGATCCGGGAGGCGGTGCGCGAGCGGCGGCTGGCACTGCTGGAGTCCTTCTTCACCGGGGCGTGGACGTACATCCCGGACTTCCTCAATCCGCAGCCGGAGCAGCACGAGGAGTCGCTCGAACGGGAACTGCACGCGGTCGCCACGGTCGCGCCGGAGCGGCTGGCGCAGGAGATCCGGACGATGCTCGCGGGTGACGCGGGGATCGGCATCGCCGGCGGCCGCGCGCCGCGCGCCCTGCTGCGGGCACTCGACCGGGGGGAGGCGGAGTTCGCCGAGCTGGTCGCGGCCGAGCTCCACCAGCTCTGGCAGGCCGCCGTCGGACCGCACTGGCCGGCGCTGCGCGCCCGGATCGACGCGGACATCGCGCGGCGCGCCCAGCTCGCCGCCCGGCAGGGCCTGGCGAGCGTGCTCACCGGGCTGCACCCGCGCGTGCTGTACGACGACAAGGGTGTACAGCTGCTCGTCGACGCCCGGGCGAAGCTCCCCGCGAAGGCGCTGTACCTCACGCCGACGGTCTTCAGCTCCGACTTGCACGTCTCGGTCGACCCGCTGCCCGGCGCCCGGCAGTTGCGGCCGATGATCCTCTACCCGGCGTTCCCGGGCCCCGGCCCCGAGCCCGGTCCGGAGCCGGCGACGGCCTCGCCCGCCGGTGACCTGATCGGGGCCACCCGGGCCCGGCTCCTGGCCGACCTGGACGTCCCCCGGAGCACCACCGAACTCGCCGAACGGCACTGGCTGGCGGCCAGCACCGTCTCCTACCACCTCGGCGTCCTGCACCGCGCGGGTCTGCTGGTGAGGACCCGGTCCGGGCACCGGGCCCTCTACCAGCAGACCGCCAGGGCCGAGGCGCTGCGCCAGGAGGGCTGATCAGGCGGCCGCGGCGGGGAGGCCGAGGAGTTCGGCGGAGCCGCTGCGGTTGTGGCGCTCCTGCCACTGCTCCAGGGCGCTGCGGCAGGCGTGGTCGAGGTGCCGCACGCCGGCGAGGTCGAGGCGGACCGGGCGGTCCGCCGGCAGGCCCTCCAGGGATTCGAGGGTCTCCAGCAGACGGGGCAGCCGGAGGAAGGTGGCGCTGCCGTGGAGGGTCACCCGGACCGCGCCGTCCGGCAGTTCGGTGACGGCGACCTGGAGGTGGGAGGTGTCCCAGGCGCTCTTGAGCACGGCGAGGAGGAGGCCGAGCAGGACGCCTTCGAGCAGGTTGGTCAGCACGATGGCGGTCGCGGTGACGGCGAGGATCGCGGCCTCGCCCCGGTCGGCCCGCCAGAGCGGCCGCAGGGTGCGCAGCGGGACGAGCTTGGCGCCGGCGTGGACCAGGACACCGGCCAGGGCGGCGAGCGGGATGGCCGAGAGGGCGGCCGGGACCAGCGCGGCGAAGAGCAGCAGCCAGACGCCGTGGAGCACCCGGGAGGCCTTGGTCCGGGCGCCGGCCTGGACGTTGGCCGCGCTGCGGACGATCACGGCGGTCATGGGCAGGGCGCCCAGCAGGCCGCAGACGGTGTTGCCGACGCCCTGGGCGAGCAGTTCGCGGTCGTAGTCGGTGCGCGGGCCGTGGTGCAGGCGGTCGACGGCGGCGGCGCTGAACAGGCTCTCGGCGGAGGCGATCAGCGCGAAGGCGAAGGCCGTGCCGAGCACGCCGAGGCTGCCGAGTGCCGCGAGGTCGCCGACGGCGGGCAGGTCGACGACACCGGCGAGGCCGGCCACCTCGACCCGGGCGACGGGCAGGTCGAACAGGGCGGTGACGGCCGTCGCGCCGGCGACGGCGGCGAGCGGCGCGGGGACCACCCGGACCCGGGCGGGCAGCCGGGGCCAGAGCAGCAGGACCGCGATCGTCCCGGCGCCGATCGCGGCGGCGGCGAGCGCGCGCCCGTCCCCGGCGATGTCGGCGGCGAGGCCGGGGAGTCCGGCGAGTTTGGCGGGGCCGCCGGTGGGGCCCTTGATGTCGGCCAGCGCGTAGAGCTGACCGGCGATCAGGATCAGGCCGATGCCGGCCAGCATGCCCTGGACGACCGAGACGGAGATCGCCCGGAAGAGCCGGCCGAGGCGGGCGGCACCCATGGCGAGCTGGAGCAGACCGGCCGCGGCGGTGATCACGCCGAGGGTGGCGAGGCCGTGCTCCTGGACGGCGGCGAGGACGAGGACGGTCAGCCCCGCGGCGGGGCCGGACACCTGGAGGCTGCTGCCGGGCATCAGCCCGGTCACCAGGCCGCCGACGATGCCGGTGACCAGGCCGAGTTCGGCCGGAACGCCGGAGGCGACGGCGACGCCCACGCAGAGCGGGAGCGCCACCAGGAAGACGACGAGGGAGGCGGGGAGGTCGGAGCGCAGAGTGCTCAGCCGAAGGGCGGGACGACGAGTCATCGGGTCCTCGGGAGAGTGGCGGTTCGGACGGTGGTCATGAGCCAACGGCCCGGAGGGCGGTGGGGCGTGCGGCCGCGGGTCGTGCGGCGGCCCGTGCGGTGCGGGGCTCACAGCGGCAGGAACAGACCGGTGTCGGCCCGGTGTTCGAGCACCAGGCCGGTGTGGATCTCGTAGAACCAGCCGCGCAGCCGGATCCGCCCCTCGTCCAGCCGCCGGGCGACGGCGGGATAGCCGCGCAACCGGTCGAGCTGGGCGAGGACGTGCCGCTGCACGGGGCCGGCGACGGTCGGATCGAAGACCTCGGCCTCGTCCGCGCGGAGCACGGCCCGGTCGGCGTGGCGCAGCCAGGAGCGGACGGCGGGCACCACGCTGAGGTCCTCGCCGCGGACCACGGCGCCGACGGCGCCGCAGTGCGAGTGGCCGCAGACGACGATGTCGCGCACGCCCAGCACCTCGACGGCGTACTCGACGGTGGCGGTCTCCCCCGAGGCGCCGTCGGCCCGGTAGACGGGGACGATGTTGCCCGCGGTGCGGAGCTCGAAGAGGTCGCCGGGGTCGGCGTTGGTGATCAGGGCCGGGACCACGCGGGAGTCGGAGCAGGTGATGAACAGGGCCTGCGGGCTCTGGCCGGCGGCGAGGCCGGTGAGTTCGCGGCCGGTGTCCCCGACCCGCTGCGGGAACGCCCGGGCCCGGTCGATGAGCGGTTCCATGGGAGTGGCTTCCTCCTTCGGTGACGCCAGGTGCTGCCCTGCTCACCTGACGTTGCGTCAAGAGGAAGTAAAACACGGGTATGGGATAAGCAAAAGTGCGTTCTGGGCGCAGAGTGTGCCGATCCGGTTAACATCCTGTTGCCTCGAACGAAATATCGCCTTCCGCTACTGAACTCGCAGGTCAACCGGTACGGAGCAGTCCGGTCGGCAGTCGGCGCACAGCATCCGCCGCGCGCCCCTCCTGTCACGGCGCGCCCTCTGCGCACCCTCCCGGGCCGCCGCCGTCCGGGTGAACGGCGGCGGCCCGGGAGGAGCGCCCGAGGCCGAGGTGACGGTCGGTCAGCGCCGCAGCGTGGTGACGGTGAGGCCCGGGGCGGAGCGGATCTCGGCCTCGGTGAACCGTTCGGTCACCCACTGCTTGCGGGCGTAGCGGCGGGTCTGGTCGGTGTAGTGCGGCGAGGTCGGGTCGGCCGACTCCCCGTAGGTCAGCAGGGTCCGGGTGCGCGGGCCCCGGTCGGTCAGCTCGGTGGCCATCAGGAAGGTCCCGCCGTGCGGGACGCTCCGGACGTCGCTCGGGTAGGTACCGCCGCCCGCGCCCGAGTCCGGGGCGGCCGACAGCGCGTTGAAGCAGCCCAGCTGCCCCGGGCAGCCGTGCAGCGGGATGCCCGCCCAGCGCTGCACCCGGCCGATCGGGGCGTCCACCGGCAGGCCGCGGGCCGCCAGGTCGCGCACCGCCTCGGCGAGGGCGCGCTGCGCGTCGGGGTGGCCGGGGTCGATGCCGCGCGGGGTGGTGAGCGGCTGGGCCGGGTCGTACGGGACGGTCTGCCAGGCCCTGCTCGGGGCCGTGGAGAGCCGCCCGCGGAACGCCTGCCAGAGCACCGTGCCGGGACTGTCGGCGTCCGCCCTGGTGTCCCAGGCCGCGAGCACGCCGCAGGCGGCCCGGACGTCGACCCGGGTGCCGTCCCCGGCCGTCAGCACGGGGTGGGCGCGGCACAGGGCGACCGCGTCGTCCCGGTCGAGCTCGGCGCTCTGCACCCGGTTGCCGAGCATGGCGGCCTGGAGCGAGGCGAGGGTGAAGCCGGGCGCGCCGAGACCGTCGGTGCCGGCCCGCCGGTCGGCGATCATGCGCAGGCTCAGCTGCGGCCGCTGGGCCAGCTGCCGGCCGTTGTTGTACACGGCGGGCAGGTCCGCCATCGGGGCGTCCGCGTTGGTCAGGTAGGGGCCGTTGTTGGCGTTGGCGACGTAGTCGGTCCGGGTCAGCGCCGGGTGGTTGGCGGGGCCGAAGACACCGGGCACCAGCGCGTCCGGGTCGCTGCCCAGGTCGCAGGCGGTCGTCGAGCCGTCCAGGACGCCGTCGGTCAAGGGGTTCGGGACGGCGCAGCGGGCGCGCTGCTCGTCGGTCACGCGCGGGACGGCGGAGGAGTCGGTGAACCAGGTGGTCCCGGTGGAGTCGACGGCCGTGGTGTAGACCCAGGGCGCGCCCTGGAAGGTGCGCTGGGCCTGCCGCAGCTGGTCGAGGTTCTGCGCCCGGCCGACCGCCATCCACTCGTCGATCGAGCGGAGGTTGTCGGCGTTGGCGTCGCGGAGGGTGTAGGCGTGTTCGGCGGTCCAGCCCTCGGCGAGGACGAAGCCGTGGCGGGACCGGTAGACGGTGCGGTCGACGGTGGACAGCGTCCCGTCGGCGGCCCGGACGGTGACCGGGAGGGTCTGCTGCTCCATCCGCTCGACCCTGCCGTCCACCACGTAGGCGGTCGGGTCGCCGGGGACGAGGTTCAGCCGGTAGGCGGTGAAGTGGTCGGCGTAGCTGGTGGTGTGGCTCCAGGCGAGGCCCCGGGTGTGGCCGATCTGGAGGACGGGCAGGCCGTGCAGCCCGGCGCCGGCGACGTCCAGGACGCCGGGGATGGTCAGTTGGGCCTGGTAGAACCGCAGCGAACCGGCCCACGGGAGGTGGGGGTTGGCGAGCAGCAGGCCGTTGCCGGAGCGGGTGGCGTCCCGGCCGACGGCCCAGGCGTTGCTGCCGAGGTCGGGGTTGTCGGCGGCGCGGGCCGGGCCCGGGCCGCCGAACGCGGCGGTGGACGGGGCCACGAACGCGGTGGGTCCGGCAGCGGGTCCGGCGGGTTGCGCGCCCGCGCCCGGGACGGCCGTGCCGACCGACCCTCGCGGGCTGCCCGCGAGGGTGTCGACGTCGAGGACGATCCCCCAGACGTCCTCGGCGGTGATCGGCCCGACCCATCCTTTCCCCCGGCAGGACGGGTCCGGCAGGCGGTCCACACCGGTGTCGCGCAGATAGCGGTTGTACCCCGCGACATAGCCCTCCACCAGCGTCCGCGCCTCGCCGGTCGGCCCGAGCGGCGCCGGGGCGGCCAGCACCCGCCGCACCGTGCCCGACCGCACCACGGCCTGCTGGTAGGTGTCGCCCGCCAGGTTGGGCAGCCCGTCGACGTTCACGGCCTCGGGCCCGAACCAGCGCGAGCGCTCGCCGCGCACGCTCACCACCTGGTCCGCGAGCGCGCACACGTTGTCCTGGGCGAAGGCGTACCCGTAGCCGTAGCCGAGCCCGCCGTAGTCGTGCGCCAGGACGTGCGGGACGCCGAACTCGGTGCGGCGGACCTTGGCCGTCCAGCCGCCCCGGTCGGCGCCGGGGCCGGCGGTGAGGTCCGTAGTGAGGTCGCCGGGATCCGTACCGGCGGCCTGCGCCGAGCCGGGCACCAGCCCGGCGAGCAGCACCGAGGCCAGGCCCAGGGCGAGCGCGGCGCCGGTCAATCGTCGTGTCCCCGAACGGGATTGACGATCGTTCATCTTCCTTCGCTCCGTCATGGCCCCACGCTGCCGCCCCGGCCGACCGCCGGTCATCGCTCCCCGGGACGAGTCGTCCGTCGGCCCCGCGACCGAGACGGCTACGCCTCGGGGAGGGGCCGCTCCCGGCCCGAACCATCCCTGCGGGGGAGGATGCGCCGAGAAGTCCTCAGGGTCCGGCACCCAGGCCACCCGTCTCCCCCGTCGGCCCCCGGCCCGTCGACCGGGTGCGTGCGTCCACCCCCAGCACGGGCGGCCCGGGCGACGTCACTCGCTCCGGCTCGGCCCGGCCGGAAGCCCGGTGATGAACGCCAGGAGGCGTTCGTTGACCAGCTCGGGACGTTCCAGGTTGAGGCCGTGGCCGGCCCGCTCGACGATCTCGGCCCGGACGCCCGGGATCAGCGCGGTGACCCGCGCCAGCACCTGCCGGGGCCGGAGCAGGGCGCTGCGCCGTCCGAGCAGGACGAGGACGGGCAGCCGGATCGAGCCCAGCTCCTCGTCGGTGAACGGTCGCGCCGCGGGGCGGGTGTTCGGCCGGTAGGTCCGCATGGCCAGCATCAGCGGCGCGATCATCACGGGCGGTGAGCTCAGGGCCGGGTTGGCGAGCAGTCGCCCGAGGGCGGGTCGGAGCGGGCGCGGGGCGAGCATGCCGAACAGCCCGCCGACCATGTGCGCGTAGAACCGCGCGGGGACCTTCTCGATCCCGCCGGGGTCCAGCGGTGCGACCGAGGCGAGACGCTCGGGCCCGTGCACGGCCTGGTTGAGGGCCAGCCATCCGCCGTAGGACAGGCCGACCAGGTGGACGCACTCCAGCCCGAGTCCGGCGAGGACCTCGCCGAGCCAGGCCGCGTTCTCCTGCGATCCGGCCGCGACGGCGCGCTGCACGCTGCGCCCGGGGTCGTCCAGGGTGTCGATCGCGTAGACCGGGTGGTTCTCGCCCAGGGCGGCGATCTGCGGGTACCAGTTGGAGGCGTGTCCGGCGTGGCCGTGCAGGAGCACGACCGGCTCGCCGGTCCGGGCCCCGTAGCGGTGGACGTGGACGGTGCCGTAGGCGGTTTCGACGTCCAGTTCCTCGCGCGGGCCGGGCCACAGCTCCATGGCGCGGTCGTACGCCTCCAGGAACTTCCCGCGGGCTTCCTCGCTGACGAAATGTCCGACACTCGCTCGGGTCATGGCCCCTCCCGGCACGCAGAACTGCAGGATTTGGTGGTATGTTTGTACCATAAAAACGTTCGAGAGGAACCCGATGCCGAAGCTGGTCGACCATGACGAGCGCCGGGCCCAGATCATCGACGCGCTGCTCCGCACGGCGGCGGACACCGGGCTGCACGCCGTCACCATGCGGTCCGTCGCCGTCGAGGCGGGCATCTCGGTGCGGCTCGTGCAGTACTACTTCGACACCAAGGAGCAGCTGCTGCTCGCCGCGGTCAACCGCCTGACGGCCCGCATGGGCGAGCGGGTCCGCGACCGGGTGCGGGCCACCGGTCCGTCACCGACCCCGCGCGACATCGTCGAGGCGGCCCTGCTCGAAGCCGTGCCCACCGACCGGGAGAGCCGGGTCTTCCACCTCCTCCACACCGAGTACGCGGTGCTCTCCGTCACCGACCCCGCCCTCGGCGGCCGGGCCTTCCTCGCGGCACCCGACGAGATGGAGGGGTTCCTCGTCGGCCAGCTCGAAGCCGCCCAGCGGTCCGGCGACGCCGACCCCCGCCTGGACGCCCGCCAGGAGGCCGCCCTCCTCCTCGCCGCCTCCGCCGGCCTCGGCCTGAGCGTCCTGCTCGACCAGCGCACGCCGGACGACGCGGTCGCCGCCCTCCGCTACCACCTCGGCCGCCTCTTCACCGGCCCCTGAGCCCGACGGCACCCCTGAGCCCGACGGCGCCCCGGTCGGAGCGGCCGCCTGGGAGGCGGCCGCTCCGCCTGCGGTCAGCCGGTGGTGGCGGCCGGGGCGCAGCCGAGGTCCCGGGCCGGCAGGGTGCCGGTGGTCAGGAACCGGTCGGCGGCGGTGACCGCGCAGGACGGGGTGGAGCGGTCGTAGGCGCCGTGGTTGCCGCCGTCGACCGTGACCATGCGCGCCCGCTTGCCGAGGGTCTCCCGCATGGCCAGGGCGCCGATCAGGGGGGTGGCCGGGTCGCGCTCGGTCTGGAGGAGCAGGATGTTCGCCGGGCCCCGGTCGGTAATCCGGACGGCGGGCTCGACCGGGTCCGGCCAGAACGCGCAGGGCCAGACATTGGCGCCCATACCGGCCACGACGGGGTTCTGCCGCCGGCTCTCGGCGACGGCCCGCCGGTAGTGGCCGAGGTCGCGCGGTGCCGGGGTGTCGCCGCAGAGCACGGCCGTGAGCGCGGCCACGTCGTTGTCCTCCGGAATGCCCGGGGTGCCCTTGGCCAGCCACCAGTACGGGACCGGGCCGGCGCCGTCGTCGGCGAGGAAGCGCCACCAGTCGGCGATCTCCTGGAACAGCGCGGTGTGGTACGAGTCCAGCCGGTAGAGCGTGCGCCACAGATTGCCGTTGACCGGTCCGGCCACCGGGTGGGTCACCGGTGTCCGGTCCAGTTTCGCGACCAGGGCGAGGTAGTTGGCGCGGACGGCGGCCGGGGTGGCGCCGAAGCGCAGGGTGGCGTCGCGCTCGGCCGCCCAGCGGGCGAAGTCCTCGAAGCGCAGCTCGCTCGCGCGGTCCCAGGTGGCGAGCCGGTCCTGCCAGGTGACGTTGGGGCTGACGTTGCCGTCCAGCACGAAGCGGTCGGTCCGCCCCGGGAACAGCTCGGCGTAGACGACGCCCAGGTAGGTGCCGTAGGACGCGGCACGGTAGGAGATCCTCGGCTCGCCGAGCGCGGCCCGGATCCGGTCCAGGTCGCGTGCCGTGTTGGCGGTGGTCAGATGGCGGATCCGGTCGCCGTTGCGGGCCAGGCAGTCGCGCGCCAGGTCGCGGGCGAAGCGCACATTGGGGGCGATCGAGCCGTCCGGCGCGGGGAACGGGAACACCAGCTCGTACGGCACCTCGGCGGCCGTCCGCCCGCAGCTGACCGGCGTGCTGCGGCCGACCCCGCGCGGGTCGAAGCCCACCAGGTCGTAGCGGTCCAGCACCTCCTGCGGGTAGCCGGACTCCTGGGCGCTCGGCAGGTGCAGGCTCGCCACCCCCGGGCCGCCGCCGTTGTGGACCAGGATCCCGCGGCGCAGCCCCGGCTTGGCGGTGGGGAGTCTGGACACCGCGATCCCGATGGTCCGCCCGCGCGGCTCCCGGTAGTCCAGCGGCACCGTCAGGGTGGTGCAGCGCAGCCGGGGGTCCACCGGGGCCCCGGACGGGTCGGCGGGGCAGTCGGTCCAGACCGGGGGCGCGGTCGGCTGCTTCGGTACGGCTTCGGCGGCACCGGCGCCGGCGGTCGCTCCGACGAGGGCCAGGGCGAGCGCGGCGCCGACGGTTCCGAGCAGGCCGGTGGGTCGTAATCTCCTCAACATAGGTCTGGACCATAGGGACGGCGCCGCCGGGTGTCATCCCCCCGGGGTGGTACGGACCACCGGCAGTTCGGACCAGTCGCTCGGACCAGTCGCTCGGATCACGCTCGGATCAGTCGCTCGGATCAGTCGTTCGGGCCGGAGGCCGGGCGGGGCGTCCGGACCAGGCCGGTCTGGTAGGCGAGGGCGACGAGCTGGGCGCGGTCGCGGGCGTCGAGCTTGGCCATCGCCCGGTGGATGTGGGTGCGCACCGTGAAGGGGCTGACGTACATCCGGCCGGCGATCTCCTCGTTGCTGAGGCCGGTGGCGGCCATGGCCATCACCTCGCGCTCCCGGGCGGTCAGGGCGGCCAGGCGTTCGGGGGCGGCGGCCGGGGCCCGGTCCGGCTCGGGCTGGGCGAGCAGGCGGTCGATGACGGCGCGGGTGGCGGCGGCCGACAGCAGCGGTTCGCCGGCGGCGACCCGGCGCAGGGCGGCGAGCAGTTCGGTGGGTTCGGCGTCCTTGCCGAGGAAGCCGCCGGCGCCGGCGCGCAGGGCCTGGGCCACGTACTCGTCGATCTCGAAGGTGGTGAGGATGAGCACCCGGGTACCGGCGAGGTCGGGGTCGCCGCAGATGGCGGCGGTGGCGGAGAGGCCGTCGACGCCGGGCATCCGGATGTCCATCAGGACCACGTCGGGGCGGGTGGCCCGGGTCAGTTCGACCGCCTCCCGGCCGTCGGCGGCCTCGCCGACCACCTCCATGTCGTCCTCGGCGTCGATGAGGACGCGGAAGGCACCCCGCAGCAGGGCCTGGTCGTCGGCGAGCAGTACTCGGATGGTCACGCGGGTTCCTCTCGGGCTGCTGTGCGCAGGGGCAGTTCGGCGGAGACCAGGAAGCCGCCGCCGGGCCGGCGGTCGGCGGTGAGGCGTCCGCCCACGGCGGCGGCGCGCTCGCGCATGCCGATCAGGCCGAAGCCGCCGCCGACCGGAGCGGACGCGGGCGGGCCCGGGCTCGGCGGGCGGTCGTTGGCGACGGTCAGCAGGAACCGGCCGCCGGAGTAGGTCAGGGTGACGTCGGCGGCGCTGCCGACGGCGTGCTTGGCCACGTTGGTCAGGGATTCCTGGAGGATCCGGTAGGCGGTGAGGTCGACGCCCGGGGAGAGCTGCTGCCGTTCCCCCTCGACGGTGAGCCGCACCGGCAGCCCGGCGCGTTCGAAGGCGTCGACGAGGTCGGGCAGCCGGTCCAGGCCGGGAGCCGGTTCGAGCGGGGCCTCCGGGTCGTCGGCGCGGCGCAGCAGGCCGACGGTGGCCTTGAGCTCGCGCAGCGCGGAGCCGGTGGCATCGGTGAGGTGGCTGAGCATCTCGCGGGCCTGGGCGGGGTTGCGGTCGAGCAGGTGGACGGCGATCCCGGCCTGGGCGTTGGCGAGCGCGATGTGGTGCGCGACGACGTCGTGCAGGTCGCGGGCGATCCGGATGCGTTCGTCGGCGACCCGGCGGCGGGCCTCCTCCTCGCGGGTGCGCTCGGCCCGTTCGGCGCGTTCCTCGATGGCGGCCAGGTGGGCGCGGCGGGTGCGGACGGAGTCGCCGATGGCGCCGGGCAGCAGGATCCAGGCGATGAAGCCGATCCGGGCGCCGATCGGGGCACCGGGCTCGGCCACGTACGTGGCACCGGTGACCAGCACGGCCGCGAAGGCGGTGGCGATGCGCGCGGTGGTGCGGTCGGTGTGGACCGCGAGGACGTAGAGCGCGACGATCAGCGGGGCGACCAGTCCGACGTTGAGCTGGGTCGCGACAAAGCAGATGGCCAGGGCGCAGGCGAAGGCGATCCCGAACAGCGCGCGGGGGTGGCGGCGGTGGAGGAGCACGGCGGCGCTGGAGACGACGGCCAGGGCGAGCGCGGGCGGGTTGGGATCCAGGTGGTTGCCGAGGCGGTCGACGGTGGTGGTGCCGGCGGTGGCGGTGAAGACGCCGAGCACGAGCAGCGCGTCGAGCAGGCGGGGGTAGCGGCGGCGGACGCGGCGCGGCCAGGTGTCGGTCATGCTCGGTTCTCCACGGGCCCGGACGGTTCGGCGGGGGGGGGGACGGGCGGTGCGGGCGTTCGGTGTGCGGCGGTCGGTGTGCGGCGTGCTGCGGTCGGTGTACGGGGTACGGCGGGTACTGCGGATGCAGTACCCGGTCATGCGGTTCGACCACGGTTCGTACCATTTTGACCGGTCGGGCGCGGCAGCCGGAACGCGGGCCGCCCCGCCGCGGTCCCGGGGAGAGGGATCGCGGCGGGGCGGGGGCCTCAGACGCCGACCGAGTGGCGGGGCGGGTT
>NZ_LGDO01000035.1:0-27474 GCF_001279805.1 Streptomyces sp. XY431 | reverse complement strand
GCCGGGGAGTTCGACGGTGTGCAGGGCGGGGTCGTTCCAGCCGTGCGGTTCGTCGAGGCCGGGGAAGACCAGGGCGCCGTTCATGGTGACGATGCGGGTGAGCAGGTGTTCGGGGCCGGGCATCGGGCGGCGGCCGTCGGCCTCGGCGAGGCGGGCCAGGCGGGGGAGTTCGGTGGTGGGGAGGCCCAGGTGGGCGTCCAGGCCGAGGGGTTCGGCGAGGGTGGTGCGGAACCAGGCGCCCGGGGTGAGGCCGGTGATGCGGCGGATCACCTCGCCGATCGCGAAGCCGAAGACATGGCCGTGGTACTCGTGGGTGGTGTCCGGTTCCCAGAGGGGTGTCTGTTCCTCGATGGCGCGGACGACCGGGGTCCAGGCGGCGATCTCGTCGAAGGTCGGGGAGGCGTCGAGGACGGGGATGCCGGCCCGGTGGGAGAGCACCATGCGGGTGGTGATCGCCTCCTTGCCGTGGCGCGCGAACTCCGGCCAGTAGGTGGCGATCGGCGCGTCCAGGTCGAGCCGGCCCTGCTGGGCGAGCAGGTGGGCGGAGAGGGAGACCAGGGCCTTGGCGCAGGAGAAGACCGGGACCAGGGTGTCGGACTGCCAGGGCCGGCCGGTGCGTTCGTCGGCGATTCCGCCCCACAGTTCGACCACCTTGCGGCCGCCCACGTGGACGGTGACGGCCGAGCCCAGCTCGGGGAAGTCGGCGTAGTTGCGGGCGAAGGCGTCGGCGACCGCGCCGTAGCCCTCGTCGGCCCAGCCGTGGTGGTCGTGGCGCTGGTGCATGGGTGGTTCCGTCTCCCGGGTACACGATCGTTGGCGCGCCAACGGTAGGCGCAGGTCGGGCGGTGGAGGAAACGATTTGATGATCCGGCAGTAGTGGTGGGTGGTCCGGCCGCTAGGGTTTGGCGCGTGGCAGCGGTGAACGGGGCAGTGGTCGGGGGCCGGTACCAGCTCGTGGAGCTGATCGGCCAGGGTGGCATGGGGCGGGTCTGGCGGGGGTGGGACACCACCTTGGGCCGGGATGTCGCGGTGAAGGAGGTGCTGCTGCCGCAGGGCGTCACGGAGGCGGAGCGGGAGCAGCTCGTCCAGCGGGTGCTGCGGGAGGCGCGGGCCGCCGCGCGGTTGAACCATCCCGGGATCATCACCGTGCACGATGTGGCGGAGTACGAGGGTGCTCCGGTGATCGTGATGGAGTTCGTCGACGGGGAGTCGCTCGCGGCGGCCGTCGCCCGGGGCGGTGCGCTGCCGGTGGCGCGGGTCGCGGAGCTCGGGGTGGCGATGGTGAAGGCGCTCCGGCAGGCGCATGCCGCGGGCATCGTGCACCGGGATCTCAAGCCGGACAATGTGCTGCTGATGGGTGAGCGGGTGATCCTCACCGATTTCGGGATCGCGCACATGGCGGACGCCACCACGGCGCTCACCCGGACCGGGGCGGTCATCGGGACGCCCGCGTACATGGCGCCGGAGCAGTTGGAGGGCCGGCCCGCGGCTCCCGCCAACGACCTGTGGGCGCTGGGCGCGACGCTGTACTCGGCGGTGGAGGGCGAGACGCCGTTCAGTGGGGACACCTTCGGCGCGCTGTGTGTGGCGGTGGTGACCAAGGAGCCGCGTCCGGCGGTGCGGGCGGGGGCGTTGGCGCCTCTGCTGGGCGCGCTGTTGGCGAAGGACCCGGCGGCGCGGCCGTCGGCGGAGCAGGCGTTGGCGGCGCTGGAGGCGGTGGCCCGGGCGGGGGCCGGTGCGGGTGCGGCCCCGGGATTGGGGGCGTTCGGGCCGCCACCGGTGATGTCCGGGGGTGTGCCGCTGGGGCCGGTGCGGATCCCGCCGCAGGTCGGCCCCGGGCCGCTGGCGTCGGCCCGGCCGTCGGGCGAGTTCCCGCACGGGGGTTGGCAGGATCCGGTGGCGGTGGGGTGGGGGAGCCCGATGGACGCAACGGCGGCTCCGGCTCCGGTCCCGGCACCGGTGCCGGAGCGGTCCGGGGCGAATCCCGCGGTGGCGGTGCTGGTGCGCTTCATCGGGTGTCTGGCGCTGATCTGGGTCGTGGGCACGGTCTTGCCGTGGAACTACCTCGACCACGTCGTCAGGGGATTCGGACCGCTGGCGTTGGCCATCACCGGTGTACTGGCACTGGCCAACGCGGTGCCCCGGCCGCGTTGGCACCCGGCGGTGGTGTGGGTCGTGGCCGTCGTCGCGGACTTCGGCCTCTGGTACCTCACTGCCACCCTGCTGGAGGTCAAGTTCGGCGGCTGGTTCACCGGCTTCGGCGAAGTGCCCTGGCAGATCGCCGTGAACATGCTCCTGCTCGGCACGGGTTCCTGGCTGCTCTGGATGTTCGTCCCGGGCAGCCGCCGACGCCGGTAGCGGACGTCAGGCGGCTCCCACCGGAGCCAGGGCGGCCGTGATCACGCGGTCCAGTGAGCGGTCGAACACGGCGTCCGGGTTGTCGGCCGGGGGTCCGGTGGTGGCGAACGCGGCGGCCAGGTGCGGGAATTCACCGCTCGCGGCGGCGCGGCCGAGGTAACCGGCCAGGTCCGCCTGCCACTTGGCGCCGGCCGCCGCCGTGCGCTCGTACTGCGCGTACTGGCACACGAACCCGGTGAGCAGGGCGAGCGCCTCCAGGCGGGCGGTGCCGTCCAGGCCGCTCGGCTCGGTGACGGCGAGGAAGTGCTCGGTGTAGCGCAGGGCGTTGGGGCCGATCCCGGGGCGGGCGATCACCAGGGCCGGCACCCAGGGATGGCGGCGCAGGGCGGCGATCTGCTCGTGCGCGAGGCGGCGGAGGTCGGCCCGGCAGTCACCGGTCGGGGCGAGGCCGGAGTAGTCGTACTCACCGGCGACCGCGTCGAGCATGAGGTCGAGCAGGTGCTCCTTCTTCGGCACGTAGTTGTAGAGCGACATGGTGCCCGCGCCGAGCGCGGCCGCGACCCGGCGCATGGAGACCGCGTCCAGGCCCTCGGCGTCGGCGATGGCGATCGCGGCGGCGGCGATCGACGTCCGGCTGTGGGCGGGCCGGGGGCCCCGGCCGGTGCGCTCGGGGCGCAGCCAGATCAGTTCGGGCGACTCGCCGGGGGTCGGCGCGCCGGTGGGGCTGCTGCTGTTCGGGGGCTTGCTGGACGGCACTGGTAGATCACCTCGGTTCCCCATCTTAGATACGTACGGCGTACGTAGTACGATGCGCTCGCGTTCGCTTCTACGTACGCCGTACCTAGTGAGGGAGTGGCAGAGCCATGTCCGACACCGCCTGGGCCAGTGCCCCGAAGAGTTCCGAGGCCGCCCGGAACGCCGCCTTCGCCGTCGAGATGTCCGGTGTGGAGAAACGCTTCGGCGCCACCCGGGCGCTGCGCGGACTCGACCTCGCCGTGCCGGCCGGCACCGTCTGCGGCCTGCTCGGCCCCAACGGCGCGGGCAAGACCACCGCCGTCCGGGTGCTCGCCACGCTGGTCGCCCCCGACCGGGGGACGGCGCGGGTCGCCGGGTACGACGTGGCCCGCGAACCGGACGCGGTCCGGCGCAGCATCGGTCTGGCCGGGCAGCACGCCGCCGTGGACGAGGGCCTCACCGGCCGCGACAACCTGCACCTCCTCGGTCGGCTGCACCGCCTCGGGGGCCGGGGCGCCCGGGACCGCGCCGAGGAGCTGCTCGACCGCTTCGGGCTCACCGGGGCCGCCGACCGGCTGGTGCGCACCTACTCCGGCGGCATGCGGCGGCGGCTCGACCTCGTCGCCAGCCTGGTCACCGCCCCGCCGGTGCTCTTCCTCGACGAGCCGACCACCGGGCTCGACCCGCGCAGCAGGCGGCAGATCTGGGACGCGGTGGGGGAGTTGGCCGAGGCCGGCACCACGGTGCTGCTCACCACCCAGTACCTGGAGGAGGCCGACCGGCTCGCCGACACCGTCGTGGTGGTCGACCACGGCGCCGCCATCGCGACCGGCCCGCCCGAGCGGCTCAAGGAGTCGATCGGCACCCGGGTGTCGGTCACCCTCGCCGACGCGGGCCAACTCGGCCGGGCCGCCGTGGTCCTGTCGGCGCTCGCGGGGAACGGCGACGTGGCGGTGGACCAGGACGAGCGGACGGTGGAGGTGGTGTCCCGGCCGGGGGTGACGGTGCTGCTGCCGACGCTGGTGCGGGAGTTGGACGCGGTGGGGGTGGTCGCGCTCGATGCGGCGGTGCGGCCGCCCTCGTTGGACGACGTCTTCCTCGCGCTCACCGGGACGGTGCGGGGTGGCGGCGTCGACGACGCCGATGCCGCACATGCCGCAGATACCGCCGATGTCTCCGCCGAGAGGAAGGTCGCCTGATGTCCGTGGTCGCTGACCTGGCCGCCGACGCATGGTCGTCGATGCTCCGTGTCCTGCTCCACTACCGCCGCTCGCCCGGGCTGCTGGCCGTCTCGCTCGCCGTGCCTGTACTGATGGTGGTGGTGTTCGGCTATGTGTTCGGCAGTGCCATCACCGTGCCGGGTACCGACACCGGCGCAGCCGGTGCGTCCGGCGCCGGACCTGTCGACGGCTACCGGGAGTTCCTGATGCCCGGGCTGTTCGCCATGGTGGCCGTCAACGGCATCATGCCGACCATGGTCGGCGCCGCCCGGGACGTCGGGCGCGGCGTCACCGACCGGCTGCGCTCGATGGCGGTCTCCCGGACCGGCCTGCTGCTCGGGCAGACCCTCGCCGACCTGCTGGTGAGCGTGGTGGTGCTGGCCCTGCTGGCGGCGGTCGGCCTGGTCGTCGGCTGGCGGATCCGCGGCGGGCCCGCCGACGCGGCGGGGGCGTTCGGGCTGCTGCTGCTCTTCCGGTTCGCCATGACCTGGGTCGGACTGCTGCTCGGCCTGGCCGTCGGCAAGGAGGAGGCCGCCGGTCAACTGGCGGTCACGGTGTTCCCGTTGGCCATGGTCACCAACGCTTTTGTGCCCACCGGCGGCATGCCCGGCTGGCTGGCGGCGGTCGCCGAGTGGAACCCGATGAGCGCCGTCGTCCAGGCCGGGCGCGACCTCTTCGGCAACCCGTCCGCCGCCACGGCGGCCTGGCCGATGCAGCACGCCGTCGCGGCCACCCTGCTGTGGTGCGCGGTGCTGCTGCTGGTCTGCGGTCCGTTCGCGGTGCGGAAGTTCGCCACCCACGGCACGTAGCCGCACGGTCCGCCGTGTGGGGGACCGGCCCGCGCCGACCCCTGCTCCGGCACAGTCGGACGCACCCCGGCAACCCGTTTCCCACGGGGCGGAATGTGCTGGACAGCGCGGCCGGTGCGGCGGAGGGTGGGGCGCATGGAGTTCACCCACCTCGGCCGCACCGGCCTCACCGTTTCCCGACTCTGCCTGGGCACCATGAACTTCGGTCCGCACACCGAGGAGTCCGACGCCCATCTGATCATGGACAGTGCCCACGAACGGGGCATCAACTTCTTCGACACCTCGAACAGTTACGGACGTGACTCCGAGGGCAACCACAAGGGGCGCACCGAGGAGATCATCGGCCGCTGGTTCGCCAAGGGCGACGGCCGCCGCGAGCGGACCGTGCTCGCCACCAAGGCCTATGCCCCGATGGGCGATTGGCCGAACGAGGGACGGCTCTCCGCCCTCGCGATCCGCCGTGCCGTCGAGGACAGCCTGCGCCGGCTGGGCACCGACCACATCGACCTGTACCAGATGCACCACATCGACCGGGACGCGCCCTGGGAGGAGATCTGGCAGGCGATGGAGGTGCTGGTCGCCCAGGGCAAGATCATCTACGTCGGCTCCAGCAACTTCGCCGGCTGGCACATCGCCCAGGCCCAGGAGGCCGCCAAGGCGCGGCACTTCCTCGGCCTGGTCAGCGAGCAGTCCCTCTACAACCTGCTGGACCGGACCGTCGAGCTGGAGGTGATCCCCGCCGTCGAGCACTACGGGCTCGGCCTGCTGCCGTGGTCCCCGCTGCGCAGCGGCGTGCTCGGCGGTGCCCTGCGCAAGGAGCGCGAGGGTGGCCTGGTCCGCGGTGGGCTCCAGCACGCGGGCGAGATCCTGGCGGCCAACCGGGACCGCATCCAGGCCTACGAGGACCTCGCCGACGAACTCGGCGAGCACCCCGCCGACCTCGCCCTCGCCTGGCTGCTCTCGCGCCCCGCGGTCACCGCCCCGATCGTCGGCCCGCGTACCCTCGGCCACCTCGACGCGGCCGTGCACGCGCTGGACATCAAGCTCGACGACGACCTGCTCGCCCGCCTGGACACCCTCTTCCCGGGCCGGCGGCCGGCTCCGGAGGACTACGCCTGGTAGGAAGCCCGGTAGTTGTCCGTCGTCCCCGTGCCCGCCGAACGGTGGTGGGCACGGGGAGGGGGACCGTCGACGCCCGAAGCGGGGGCAAGAACAAAGGCAACGAGGAAAAGCCACTCGTTGCCACTCTCAACTTATAGCGGGTGGGGGGCCTTGCCGCAAGGGGGTGGGGGTGGCGCAGAATGACCGACCTGAACCGGGCGAGGATGAAAACGGCTGATTCATGGGATTTGGTCTTCTTTGTCTCCCTTGGTGGATGGCAGAACACGGCGGGACGGGGCAAGCGGTGATGGACGTGCGTTCGACGGTGGATGTGATCGTGGTCGGCGGCGGGCCGACCGGGCTGATGCTCGCGTGCGAGCTGCGGCTGCAGGGGGTCGGCGTGGTGGTGCTGGAGCGGCTGGCGGAGCGGACGGGCGAGTCGCGCGGGCGCGGTCTGCACGCGCGCAGCGTGGAGATCATGGACCAGCGGGGGCTGCTGGAGCGGTTCCTCGCGGTGAGTGAGAAGTTCCAGGTGGGCGGACTGTTCGGCGGCGTCATGGCGGCCTGGCCGGACGGCATGGACACCGCCCACCCGTACGGACTGGCGACGCCGCAGGCGGTCACCGAGCGGCTGTTGGAGGAACGGGCGCGCGAGCTGGGCGCCGAGATCCGGCGCGGCCACGAGGTGGTCGGGCTGGACCAGGACGCGGACGGGGCGGACGTCGAACTGGCGGACGGCACCCGGCTGCGCGCGCGGTACCTCGTCGGGTGCGACGGCGGGCGCAGCACGGTGCGCAAGGCGCTCGGGGTGGGCTTCCCCGGTGAGCCGGCCGCGGTCGAGACGCTGATCGGGGACCTGGAGTTCACCGAGGACCGGGCGAAGGTCGCCGAGGTGGTCGAGCGGGTGCGCCGGAGCGAGCAGCGGTTCGGCGTGGTGCCGGACGTCGACGGCCGTCAGGGGGTCGCGCGGATGATCGTGCCCGCGGACGGCGTGGCCGAGGACCGGTCGACGCCGCCGACGCTGGAGGAGTTCAAGGCGCGGTTGCGGGCCGTCGCGGGCACCGACTTCGGCGCGCACTCGCCGCACTGGCTCTCCCGCTTCGGCGACGCCACCCGGCAGGCCGAGCGCTACCGGGTCGGCCGGGTGCTGCTGGCCGGCGACGCCGCGCACATCCACCCGCCGACCGGCGGGCAGGGGCTCAACCTCGGGGTCCAGGACGCGTTCAACCTGGGCTGGAAGCTCGCCGCCGAGGTCGACGGCTGGGCGCCGGAGGGCCTGTTGGACAGCTACCACGCGGAGCGCCACCCGGTCGGCGCCCGCGTGCTGACGAACACCCGCGCGCAGATGACGCTGCTCGGTGCCGAGTCGGGGCCGACCGCGCTGCGCGAACTGCTCACACGGCTGATGGAGTTCGAGGAGGTCAACCGCTACATCACCGGCATGATCACCGCGGTCGACGTCCGCTACGACTTCGGCGCCGGCCTCCCGGACGACCAGGGCGGCGGCCACGAACTGCTCGGTCGGCGGCTGCGGGACGTCCCGCTGTCGGGCGGCCGCCGCCTCTACGAGCTGATGCACGAGGGCCGGGGGCTGCTGCTCGACCGCACCTGCGGCGGGCTGTCGGTCGACGGTTGGGCGGACCGTGTCGACCACGTCGTCGATGACAAGGACGGGGCCGTGGACGTGCCCGCGCTCCTGCTGCGGCCGGATGGCCATGTGGTCTGGGTCGGCGAGGACCGGCGGGAGCTGGAGGCCGCGCTGACCCGCTGGTGGGGTACTCCGACCGGCCGGGCACAGTAGTAGCGGCGGCTGCTGCGCCCGCCGGTGGTGTGATAGCACTGCCCGCATGACGGAGAGGCCCGCGGGGCGCGGGAGTTACCACCACGGGGCGCTGCCCGAGGCGCTGGTCGGGGTGGCGTTCGAGCTGCTGGACGAGGTGGGGCAGGAGCAGGTCACCATGCGGGAGGTGGCCCGGCGGGCGGGGGTGTCGGCGGGGGCGCCGTTCCGGCACTTCGCGGACCGGCGGGCGCTGCTGACGGCGGTGGCGGACCGGGTGCTGGCGGACTTCGAGGGCTGGCAGCGGGCCGAGGTCGCGGCAGCGACGGGGGCGGAGCAGGCGGCAGGGGGGTCGGAGCAGGCGGCCGCCGGCGGTGCGGGGGACCGGCGGGCGGTGCTGCGGGCGCTCGGGCTGGGCTTCGTCCGGTACGCCGTCCGGCATCCGCACCGGTTCGCGCTGGTGCGCTCGCGGGTGTTCGCGCCGGCCCCGCAGCCGGAGCTGCGGGAGCGGTTGTCCGGGATCGACCGCGCGTACACCGAGGTGATCGTCGCCGACCAGGCGGCGGGCCTGCTGCGGCCCGGTGATCCGGAGCTGGTGGGGTTCGCGGGGCAGGCGCTGGTGTACGGGCTGGCGCAGATGATCCTGGACGGGTACCTGCCGGCCGAGAAGGCGGAGGAGGTGGCCGCGCAGGTGCTCGACACCTTCGGCCGGGGGATCGCCAACCCCCGTTGACGGGGCGGAACTTCGCTTGCGCGCAGGGTTGACCGGGTCGGTGCGCGCTGATGTAATCACCGCTTACATCGACCTCTACCCGCGAGTAGCCCAAGGGGCGGGAGGGTCGGAAGAGCCGACAGGGCTGGGGGTAGACGTGTTCGCGAAACCGACTCCGGGCTTCACCACCGCGGCCGCCACCGGGGAGACCGTCGTCCTGCTCATCGGGATGCGGATCAACCGGTTCTGGGCCGTGCACCAGTGGCTGCCGATGCTGCTGGCGATGTTCCGGATGCTGCGCGAGCTGGGCCGGCAACCGGAACGCGGCCTGCGCGGGAAGGTCCTGCTGACCGCCTCGCCGCGCACCTACTACGCCGTCCAGTACTGGGAGTCCGAGGAGAAGCTCTACGCGTACGCGACCGCGCCGGACGCCTTCCACCACCGGGTCTGGAAGATCGCCAACAACAGGCTCAAGAAGGGCAGCATGCGCGGGCACGTCGGCCTCTGGCACGAGGCGTACATCGTGCCGGAGGGCGGCTACGAGTCCGTGTACTTCGACATGCCGCCGTTCGGACTCGCGGGCGCGAGCGGGGTGCTGCCGGTGGAGGACCGGGGGCGCAGCGCCCGGCAGCGGCTGGCCTTCCGCTCGGACCCGGAAGAGGCGGGGCCCGGCACGACCCCGGCGGACACCTCGGAGTGAACGACGGCGGCCCCCGCGGACTCCCTCCGCGGGGGCCGCCACCGGTCGGGCGGTGGTGCGTACGGCTCAGGCGGTGGTGGTCGCCGGGAGGCCGATCGGGTTGATCGGCGGCAGTGCGCCGCGACAGAGTGCCGAGATCGGCTTGAGCGCCGCGGCGAGCCGGTCGAGCTCGGCCCGCGGGTGGTGCTCCCAGACCCGGGCGGCGGCGAGGTCGGTGGCGGCCTCCAGGGCCTGGTGCCGGATCCGGCCGCACTCGGTGATGGTGCCGTGCTCGGTGATCCAGCCGCGCTCGACCAGCCGGGCCGCCGCCGCGTCCCACTCCGCGTCGGTCCAGCCGCGCACCGGCTGCAGCGCCTCGCGGCGCACGTCCAGGGCGCAGCGCACCACCAGCGCCTCGCAGCCGTCCAGGCCGGCGGCGACCAGGGCGGCGACGTGGCCGTCACCCCGGTGCTCGCGCATCACCGTGGCGGCCTGCCAGAGCCGCCCGTGCGGGTCGGACGGGCTGGGGAGGGCGGCGTTGGCGGCGGCCAGCACCCGGCCGGCGCAGTCCAGCCGGGTGACCGCGTCCGCCAGCAGGTCCGCCGCCAGCTCGATCTGCGCCGGGTCGACGTGCTCCAGCAGCCGCCTCAGGGCCGCCGAGGCGCCGCCGATCCGGGCGGCGAGCGCGGCCTCCGGGGCGGCCAGCTTCCAGATCGCCGGGAGGGCGCGCTCGATCGGGGCGGGTGCGAAGTTGAAGAACGCGGCGATCACCGGCGGGGCGTCCACCGCGCCGAGCGGGGCGGCCCGGCCGCCGAAGTAGCTGCGGGCGACGCCGCGCAGGCCGACCTCCTCGAAGGCGGCGAGGCCCTCGGGGGTGAAGTAGGTGACGGCGTGCACGGGTTCGAAGAGCCACCACAGGGCGCGGGCGGGGTGGACCAGATCGGCCAACGGAGGACCTTCCTCGAAGGGGCGCGGGGAGCGCGAGGGGGAGGGATGCGGTGTCGTACAGGCCTGATGACCACGGTGGCGGTCACGATAACCCTGCCCCCGGTGTGATGACGGTCACGGGGAGGTCTCACTGGTGACACGCCCCCGACGGCGCGAGGGATGATGGGTGCGGGTGCGCCCCGTGCGCGCCCCGGCCCCCGGGAGCCGGGCCCGAACAGCCGGGCCCCGGAACCCCGGGACTCCGAACACCCTCGGCACGCAGGCAAGAAGAGGTAACAGGCCCCATGGCGCAGATCAACCCCAGCATCCTGTCCGCGGACTTCGCCCGCCTCGCCCAGGAGGCCGAGGCCGTGCGGGGCTCGGACTGGCTGCACGTCGATGTGATGGACAACCACTTCGTGCCGAACCTGACCCTCGGCGTCCCGATCGTCGAATCGCTCGCCCGGGCCACCGACATCCCGCTCGACTGCCACCTCATGATCGAGGACCCGGACCGCTGGGCGCCCCAGTACGTCGAGGCGGGCGCCGGCTCGGTCACCTTCCACGCCGAGGCCGCCGCCGCCCCCGTCCGGCTCGCCCGCGAGATCCGCGCCAAGGGCGCCCGGGCGTCGATGGCGCTCAAGCCGGCCACGCCGATCGAGCCCTACGAGGACCTGCTGCCGGAACTCGACATGCTGCTGATCATGACCGTCGAGCCCGGCTTCGGCGGCCAGGCGTTCCTGGACATCATGCTGCCGAAGATCCGCCGGACCAGGGAGCTCATCAACAAGCACGGCCTCGAGCTGTGGCTCCAGGTCGACGGCGGGGTGTCGGCGAGCACCATCGAGCGCTGCGCCGAGGCGGGCGCGGACGTCTTCGTCGCCGGTTCCGCGGTGTACGGGGCGCAGGACCCGGCCGAGGCGGTCGCCAAGCTGCGCACCCTCGCCGAGGGCGCCACCGCCGGCGCCGGGTGGGCCTGCGCGCACTGAGGCCGCTGCCGGACCGGACGGGAGCGGTCCGGGGGCGTGCCCGCTGTGGCACGCCCCCGGACCTGCGGACTCCCGGGGGAGTCAGGACCCCGGGAGGTGCGGCGTCGACCAGGAGTCGTTCGGGACCTTCCACTTGAGGTCGCGTCCGTCGACCCCGGGGATCCACTTCGTCCACCCCTGGGTGGCTATGACGCCGAGGCCGGAGGCCTTGTCGGTCCCGATCATCCGGGGCGGCTGGCCGGTCCGGTACTGGATGGCTTCCACGTGCGGGAAGTCGTCGCCCTTGATCTTCACGGAGATGCCCTCGTCGAAGCCGCAGTTGTTCTTCGGCGCGCGCAGTTCGACGTCGTAGTTGATCGACGCCCACTTGAGTACCGGTAGGTTCGCGATGGAGCCGATCAGCCCCTTGACGGTGGCTTTGAAGCCGTCGCCGGTCGACTTCACGTTCTGCAAGTCGTTTCCGTCGCCTTCCCCGTGCGCTCCCCACTCCTTCTGCACGATGATCGGACCGCTGCCGGGAGCTGCCACCGGAGTCGAATGGGTCGGGGCCGCGTCCATGACCACCTCACCGGTGTCGGTGTCCCAGGCCAGGACGATGCGGTAGGGCGCGTCGCCGTCGGTGGTGAACCCCCGGCCGTCCCCGGCCATCATGGGGGCCGGGTTCTTGGCCGCGATGAAGAAGCGCACGACGATGATGCCGTTCCCCGGACGGACCGGGGCGGTCCTCCTGATCTTCGTGTGGCCGGGCTGCTGGGGCTCCGTGAAGAGCTTCTTGACCTCCGCGTAGTCCTGGTCGATCACCAGGAGGCCGACGGCCAGCGCGATCCCCCCGAGCACCGGGATGAGCCCGCCCGCCAGCCCGCCCGCCAGTTGGCCCGTCGGGTCGGACGCGCTCGCCGGTGCGTTGTTCGCGTAGGCGTAGCCGTTCATCTGCTGGGGGTCGCTCAGGTCCATGACGGGGTCGACGCTGATGAAGCGGCCGAGCGCCGGATCGTACTCGCGGGCCCCGATGTGGGTGAGCCCGGTGCCGTCCTGCGGTTTGCCGAGGAAGCCCTTGTCGTCCGGCCAGTTGCCGGCCGCGGCGCCCTGCGGGGGCTGAGCGCCCCGGGGTGCCCCGAACGGTGTCTGCTTGCGCCGGGTGACCTGCTGGCCGGCGCCGTCGATGCTGGTCGTGGCCGTCCCGTGCTGGTCCGCGCTCTGGAAGGTGACGACGGTGCCGCCGGTCGTGGTGGCGGTGCGGACGGCGACCACGACGCCGTCGTGGGTGTAGCTGCGCGTCCCGAGGACCTGGACCGAGACCTTGTCCCAGGTCAGCTCCGTCTCGCCCAGGTAGAGGGTGACGAGGCCGGCGTCCTTGCGGAGCAGGCGGTTGCCGTCGGCGTCGTACACGTAGGTCGAGCCGCCGCTGCCGCCCGTGGGGCCGTTCGCGGCGAGGCGCCCCTGGTCGTTCCAGGCGAGGGTCTGGTCGAACACGTTGCCCGGTCCCGTGGCCGCCCGGCGCCGGAGGTTGCCCGTGGCGTCGTAGGCGTAGGTCTCGGTCCTGGTCCCGCCGGGGCCGGTCTCGCTCACCCCGGTGGTGCGGTGGCCGGTGTTGCTGTAGCCGCGCACGGTGCTGCCGGCGCCGGCCAGTCCGTGCCGGGTCTCGGCGCTGCGGTTGCCGGAGGCGTCGTAGGCGTAGCTGGTCCAGTAGGCGTCCGGGCCGCCGACGTTCGCCGCCGGGCCCGTGGTGGTCGGCGGTGCGGCGCACTGGTCGGTCGCCGTCCAGGACTCCGTCGTCCGGCGCAGGGCGTCGTAGGCGAAGCACTGGGTGTCGGTCTGCGCGGCGCCGGCGCCTGCCCGCTGCTGCTCGCCGATCGCGGTGACGTTGCCCGCGGGATCGTAGGTGTAGTGGGTGTCGGTGAGGTCGACCGGCGCGGTGTCGCGCTTGACGCTGACGTCGGTCAGCCGGCCGGTGTGCAGGTCGTGGCCGAGGCGCTGGTAGACGCGCTTGCCGGGGATCGAGGAGTCGACGCCGCTGATCCGGCCGTAGTTGTCGTAGGTCGTGTTCTGGACGTACGGCACGAGGCCGGCGGTCGTCAGCGGCAGGCCGAGGAGGTTGTCGTAGGTGTGGCCGACGGTCTCCGCGCCGAAGCCGCCGGCCGCGGGGAGGTCGGTGCCTTCGAGCTTGCCGGTCTGCTGGTTGTAGGAGTACTTCCAGGTGTAGGTGCCGGCCAGTCGCTGTTCGGCGGCGGGGACGGTGACGGTCCGGCCGGTCGGCTGGCCGCGGTCGTCGTACCCCGTGACCGCGGTGGTGTAGGCCTGGCCGTTCTCGAAGCTGGTGGACGAGGTCAGCTGTCCCTTGGCGACCGTGTCGAACACCCAACTGGACCGCAGGGTGCCGCCGTTGCGGACGGCGGTGGTCCGCCCGAGGGCGTCGTACTCGGTGGTCAGGGTGTCGCCCCGGGCGTCGGTCGCGGTGACCGGGCGGTCGAGGGCGTCGTAGGTGAGGGCCAGCGCGCCCTTGTCGGGGTCGACGGTCGTGGTCTTCCGTCCCCGGACGTCGTAGGCGTACGTCCACACGCTGCCGCCGGGGGCGGTGACCTTGGTGAGCAGGCCGCGGTCGCCGTACTCGTAGCCGGTCGTCGCCCAGGCCGTCCGGGCCGCGTCGGTGTACTCGCGCAGTTCCGTGGTGTTGCCGCGGACGTCCGTCAGCTTCGTGGTGGCGGTGCCGCCGTTCGGGGGGAGGACGGTGGTGCGGTCGCCGCCGTACAGGGTGGTGGTGCGGGTCTTCTCCTGGTTGAGGTACTTGGAGACGACCGCGGTCGGGCGGCCCACCCCGTCGTACTCGGTGACCTGCTGGTTCACCACGCCGTACGGGTCGCCGGAGACGAGTCCCGGTTCCGGCGCACCGGTCGTGTAGTACGGCTTGAACTCGATCGGCGTCCAGCCGTGCGTGTCGTAGAACTTCTCCGTGATCAGCCGGCCCCCGGGGGTGGGCTCCTGGGTCTGGCGTTCGCGGAGCAGCGAGTCGTAGACCGTGTGGCTCGTCCGGTACGCCCCGTTGGGCAGGAGGTTCTTCGAGGTGACGACCGAGGGGCCGGTCCGGGTGATGTCGTAGGTGAACTGGACGCTGGGGTACGACTGGTGCTCGGCCTTGCTCCAGCCCGCGGCCCAGCCCCGGACCAGGCGGCCGAGGGCGTCGTACACCGAATCGGTCCGCTTGCCGTTGGCGTCGACGGTTGCGGTGGTGAGTGCGCGGCGCGGGTCGAACTCGCTGGTGACGGTGTGGCCGAGGGGGTTGGTGACCACGCTCCTCGCCACGGGTTCGCCC
The DNA here is from genome assembly GCF_001279805.1 of Streptomyces sp. XY431. Lineage (NCBI taxonomy): Bacteria > Bacillati > Actinomycetota > Actinomycetes > Kitasatosporales > Streptomycetaceae > Streptomyces > Streptomyces sp. XY431. Next base: position 12,857 of record NZ_LGDO01000035.1, on the reverse strand, counting down.
TGCGCGGGTGTGTAGGCGGTGGTCGTGGTGGCGCCGACGGCGTTGGCCATGGACGTCGCGCGACCGTAGAGGTCGTATCCGACGGTCGTGACCGGGGCGTAGCCGGAGCCGTCGCCCTTGATCTGCTCGGTCGTGGTGAGGAGCCCGCGGGTCGGTGCCGTGCCCGGCGCGCCGCCGTCGTAGCCGCTCCGGTTGTCGGCGACCACCTCGCGCGGCCTGGCCGGGGTGTTCGCGCACCCGGTGGCGACGGTTTCCACCCGGGACGGGAGGTCGAGCAGGTTCGCCGCGGTGTTGCGGGCGTACTCGGTGCGGGTGCAGCGGTCGTCGGTGGGGACGGCGAGGTCGCCGGAGTCGTCGACCGCGGTGACCATGCCGTAGGCGTCGTAGGTCGTCGCGGTCGAGTTCCGGCGCCAGGTGCCGCCGTCGAGGAGGACGCGGGTGGTGGTGCGGGCGGTGCCGGAGTAGCGGGCGGTGAGGTCGGGGAGGCCGGGGCGGGTGCGGGTGGCGGTGGGGTCGGACTGCCAGGGGGTGTGGGTGGTGGCGCTGACGAGGGGGCCGCCGTCGCCGAGGTAGCTGCGGGTTTCGCGGGCCGTGCCCTGGAAGGCGGTGTCGTCGTCGACGGTGTTGCCTTCGGAGTCGGGGACCTTGGCGCCGGGGATGCCGCGCAGGTAGACGGTCTCGGCGAGGGTGCGTCGGTCGTTGCCGGCGCCGGTGCGGGTCTGGACGGTGCCGTAGCCGCGGTACTCGGACCAGGTGCGGTGTTCGGGCTTGCTGAGTTCGTCGGTGGACTTCGCCCAGGCGGGTCCGTCGAGGTAGGTGTAGTCGGTGACCTTGGCCGGGGCGCCGCCGGTGTTGTCCTCCTCGCGGACCTGGGTGACCACGTACTTGTGGAACCAGTCGAGGGTGGGCTTGGTGTCGGAGGGTTTCTGCCAGAAGACCGGGTAGCAGCGGCGGTTGTTGGTCGCGGGGGCGGGGAGGTCGGTGGTGGTGCAGTCCTGTGGGGAGTAGACGGCGGCGACGGTGGCGCCGGTCTCGGTGGTGATGCTGTTGATGCGGCGGCGCAGGAAGGGGGGTGCGCCGTCGCCGGTGCCGTCGACGCGGTTGGGGAGCTGGATGCCGTTGAAGGTGACCGGGGGGAGGGTGATCGGGTTTCCGGTGCCGGCGGTGCCGGTGCGGGTGACGGCCTCCAGCCAGAGGGGGAACTCCTTGGCGGTGTCCCCGGTGGGCGGGAAGGTCTGGGTGAGGGTCCAGGTGTCGACGTCCTTGTAGCCGCCGCTCACCAGGACCTTGGTGGTGATGCCGGTGAGGCGTTTGCGGGTCCAGAAGGAGGGTGAGAACTGTCCCTTGCACTCCTTGCCGTCGGCGCAGTCGAGGTCGAAGGGGACGTCCGGCCACCAGCGGGTGGTGTCCTTGGCGGGGTCGGGGTCGGTCTTCAGCTCCCCGGGGGCGCAGGTGATCCTGGCCGTCGCGTCGGGTACGCAGCGTTCGGAGACGGTGAAGTCGACCCGGGCGGCGGGGGTGGCGTACACGGCGTCGGCGCGCAGGCCGTACTCCGTCCGCAGCGGGTGGCCGCCGCGGATGTAGGGGGTGGCGGTGGAGGCGCCGGTGGTGAGGTTGCCGTTGCGGCCGTAGTTGTTGGTCTCCTTGGCGTAGTAGACCGCCATGGCGTTGCCGCGCGGGTCGACGACGTGGTCGAGGTTCCAGCGCCAGCCCTGCTGGCACCAGGAGGCGGCGTGGTTGCCGGGCTTGTTGCAGTCCTCGCCGGGGTTGTTGCCGTAGACGGGGACGGTCCAGGCCGAGTTGGTCTCGTCCTTGCCGGTGGTCCAGCCGGGGAGTCGGTTGAGGCCGAAGTAGTACTGGATGCCCTTGGCGTCGGTGACCTTCCAGTACTCGCCGTCGTTGTCGCCGTTCACGGCGCCGGTGAGCCTCTCCACCTTGGCGGCGGTGTCGTTGACGGGGTGCCAGGTGCCGTCGGCGCCGCGGACGAGTTCGGCGGTGGTGCCGTTGAGGGAGAGGGTGGCGTTGTCGGTGTACCAGCAGAGGTCGCCGCTCTTGGTGGTGTTGGTGGCGTTGCCGCCCATGTCGTCGGAGCAGGTGCGGTAGCGGCGTTCGATGAAGTTCTCGGCGAAGGACCAGCCGTCGCCGACCCAGTTGGACTGGTTGTTGCTGACGGAGGTGCGGCCGTCGACGGCCTGCGAGGAGTAGGTCAGCGCGAGGTCGGGCCGCGGGCCGCCGAACACGTCGGGGGTGGGGACGGGGTACGTCCAGGCGAACCCGCCCGCCGAACTGCCGCCGGTCCACGAGCCCGAGGGCGCGAGGCCGGTGGCCTTGAAGTCGCCGCTCGCGCCTGCGGCCTGCGGTTCGGCCGCCAGCACCGTCGGTCCGGCCGCTCCGAGTGACGGTGCCGCGGATACGTCCGCTCCGAGTGACGGTGTCGCGGATGCGGATGCGTCGGCCCGGGTGCCGGGCAGGTGCGCGGTCACGGTCTCGGCCCCGGCGTCGTTCACCGAGGCGAGGTCGGTGCGGACCTGGCAGGCCGGGACCTCGGGGGTGGTCAGTACGCAGGCGGGGAGTTGCACCAGCCGCAGCCGGGAACCCCAGCCCGCGCCGGTCTTCCCGGCGACCGACCGGTAGTCGACCCGCACCGAGAGCGGACTGTCGCCGAGCGCGCCGGTGTCCACCGTGAGGAGCAGCCCGTTGATCCCGGCGGCGCGCGCCTTCCCGGCGTCCAGCACCTTCACCCTCGCCGTGACCCGCACCGAGGGGTTCGTCCGCCCGTCGGCCGGGTCGTCGGCCGCGTCGTCGGGTGCGCCGGGCCCGGCGTCGAGCGAGAGCTGCACGGGCAGCCGGCCGGCCGCCGCGAAGCTGCCCGGTCCGGTGGGACCGGCCGCGAAGTCGACCGTGGCCTCCGCCTCCTGGGGCCAGGCCACGGCGGGCGGTGGCGTCACGGCCTCGGTGTCCGCCGGCAGGGGCTTCGGCGCGACCGGCCGCACCCGGACCGGAGCCGCGGCCGGACCGACCGGGCCGGGCGGTGACGACTTCGCGGCGAACGCCGCCGTCGGGCCGAGCAGCCCCGCGAGCAGCAGCCCGGCCAGCCCTGAGGCGGTCACCAGCCGCAGGGGTCCTCTTCCCCTGCGCGGTAACGGCATTGGAGTGCGGTTTTCCCTGAACGCGAATGCCACGGCGGTTCCCCCGTCCCGGTCATGCCCCGCCCCCGCGTGACACATCGATGTGGGACCGTACGAACGGAGCACTCGAAGATCAGCAATGCACCGACAATTCTCGCCGGGTCCGGCGCTGCGTCAATTGGGCGTAAAGAAGCGGGTGTTGGGTTGCCCGGGCGACGGTGTGGCCTGCGTCACGCCGGAGGGTGCCGCTTTGTCGGCGTCTGCGGCACTGCATCCGGAGCGATACGAACGGTGCGTTATGCAGCACTTGTGTGCGGGCCAATGGGGGCGAAGGGTGCATCCGGGCCGCCCGTCGACCGGTGCCGGATCCGGAGGGTCTCCGACCGCTCTTCCGGTGTGACCCTCGTCACATCACGGCTCGGTGCTCGTGCGCGCTAGTCTCCGAACTCCCGCAGCGCCCAAGGCTCTTCACGCAGTCGCGCGCGGGGACCGGGGCGCGCATGGCCCGCACCCTGGAGGTCGCCTTGACCGCCCGTACCCCGCGCAAGGAGCGAATGCGCCACCGGTGGAGGCCGGTTGCCGTTGCCGCCGCAGTAGCCGTGGTGATGGCCATTCCGGTCCACCTGCCGGCGGCCGCCGCCGCGCCGGCGCCGGACCGGACGGCCTCGCCCGCGCCGGCCGCCGCCGGAGCCCCGAACGACCCGGAGGTGAGGGCCACCCGCGCCGAGGCGTCGGCGGAGGCCCGGCGCACCGGCCGCAGGATCGAGGTCGGTTCGGCCCGGACCGAGTACACCCAGGTGTTCGCGAACCCCTCGGGCACCTTCACCGTCGAACAGGCCTTCCAGCCGCAGCGGGTGAAGGTCGACGGCAAGTGGACCGCGATCGACCCGACACTCGGGTTCGCCCCGGACGGAAGCGTCCGGCCCGCCGCCACTCCGCTCGGCATGCGCTTCTCCGGCGGCAGACCCGGGCAGGCGCTCGCCGAGTTGAACCGTGCGGGGCACGGGCTGGCGTTCTCCTGGGACGTCCCGCTGCCCGTCCCGACCCTCGCGGGTCCGGTGGCGACCTACGCGAACGTGCTCCCGGACGTGGACCTGGTCGTCACCGCGCACGCCGAGGAGTTCTCCGAGGTCCTGGTCGTCAGGACCCCGGAGGCGGCCCGGAACCCGAAACTCGCTCAACTGACCTTCACCACCAGGGGAACCGGCGTCACGGTGCGCGCGGAGGCCGACGGCACGCTCCGGGCCGCGGACTCCACCGGCAAGGAGTTCTTCACCGGGTCCCAGCCGCTCATGTGGGACTCCAGGGCGGACGCCGGGGCGAAGCACTCCGCGGCGTCCGAGGCCGCGCCGGACGCCGCGCCCGAAGCCGCGCCGGACGCAGGGGCGGAGGGCGTGCCGGGAACCCGGCCCTCGGACGCGCCCCGGGAGGCCCGCCCGATGGCGGCCGCCGTCTCCGGCGCGGGCGACGCGGCCACGCTCACGATCACCCCCGAGCAGTCGCTGCTCACCTCGCCGGACACGGTGTTCCCGGTCGTGATCGACCCGACCTTCCCCGGCCGGCTGCAGAACTGGACGACCGCGTACAAGCCCACGCCCAACACCGGGTACTGGAACGGCGCGGGCTTCAACGAGGGTGACGGCAACAGCTGGACGAGCGTCGCCCGGGTCGGCCACGAGACCGACACCAACGGCACCGCCCGCTCCTTCTTCGAGCTGGACACCACGAACCTGTGGGACGCCGGCATCATCAGATCGACGTTCCGGTTGAGGGCCACCCACAGCTGGTCCTGCACCGCGAAGCCGATCACGCTCTACGACACCCCCAAGATCAGCCCGTCCACCAACTGGAACAACTCGGCCGGCTGGTGGGGCTATCCGGTGTCCACCGCGAAGACCGGCGCGGGCGGCGGCGCCGACTGCCCGGGCGGTGACGTCGAGTGGGACACCACGGGACCGGCCCGGCTCGCCGCCGGCAACCACTGGTACAACTGGTCGCTCGGCCTGCGCGCGAACGACGAGAGCACCGCCTACTCGTGGACGAAGTTCCAGGCCTCCAGTGCCATCCTGTCCACGGAGGCGAACTACCCGCCGGAGACGCCGGACTGGCTGTCCACGGACCCCGGGACCAGCTGCGACGGCTCCGTCGTCCTCGGCGACGCCCCGGCGGTCCGGCTGCGCGCCCGCGGCCAGGACCGCGACGGCGGCACCGTCAAGCTGTACTTCCGGCTCTACCCGACCGGCGGCCCGGCCCGGGACGCCGGGATGGTGGCGGTCTCGGCCGGGAACGTCGGGACGCTCGACGTACGGACCCAGGACCTGCCCACCGGTGAGTACACCTGGGACGTGGTGGCGTTCGACGACTCGGCCTGGTCCGGGTGGTCCCCGGCTTGCCGCTTCACCATCGACCGCTCCAGGCCCTCCAAGCCGCCGGTGGTGACCTCCACCGCCTACGTCCCCGACCCGGAGCGGACGGGGCCCGCCCGCGGCACCGGACCGTTCGACTTCGCCGCCAACGGGGTGAACGACGTCGCCCGGTACGAGTACTGGACGGAGTGGGACCCCGACCACCGGGCGGTCGACGCCCCGTGTGCGGGCTGCAACCGCGGCATCAGCCTCCGGATCCCGAACCCGGGACCGCACACCCTGTCCGTCCGCAGCAAGGACCGGGCGGGCAACTACTCGGACGTCGCGACCTACGACTTCTGGGCCAGGGGCAGCGGCGCGGTCGACGCGCCGGGCGACCTCGACGGCGACGGAAAGGTGGACGTCCTCACCACGGACCCGGACGGCCGGCTGCTGTTCTACCCGGGCACCGGCACCGGCCTCGGCACACCCGCCCGCGCCTCCCGGTACACCGACACCCTCCCCAACAACGCCACCGCCTGGAAGGGCAACCTCGTCACCAGCCGGGGCGACTGGAACAGCGACGGCTACGCCGACGCCCTCGTGCGCCGCACCGACCCGACCACGGGCACGGTGGAGATGTACCTGCACCCCGGTCTCGGTGACGGGCGGGTCTGCGTGGACAAGGAGTGCTCCGGCTACCAGCGGATGCCCGTCCGCGACGACGCGAACCGCGCCCGGATCACGGCCGCCACCGACCTGCTGGCCGTCGACAACGCCACCGGCGACGACACCGGCCTCGGCTCCGGCTACCCGGACCTGCTCGTGCTCTCCGGCGGGGAGCTGTGGCTCTACCAGGGCGACGGCTCGGGCGCCTTGGATGCCGCGGGCCGGAGCCCGGTGCTGCTCGGTTCGGGCTGGACCGACACCACCCTCAGCACACCGGGCGACCTGACCGGCGACGGCCGGCCGGAGGTGTGGGCGCGGAACGGGACCACCGGAGCGCTCACCCAGTACTCGCTCACCACCGCGGGCAGCGCCCTGGTGCTCGGCCCCGGCAGCGCCGTCGGCGGCACCTTCCGGACGGCCGCCCAGCCGCTGCTGGGCAGCGGCGGCGACCTCACCGGCGACGGCAAGCCGGACCTGTGGGCCCGCGGCGCCGACAAGCACATGTCCCTGTACGCCGGTACCGGCACGGGCCCCGGCGGCGGATTCGGCGCCGCCGTGCCGCTCGCCGACAGCGTCAGCCTGTGGACCGACTGCCAGAGCTTCTCCGGCCTGAGCGTCTGCGGACCGATCCTCGACAAGTACCTCGCCCTCGGCGGACCGACCGGGCCGCTGCGCAACCCGGTGACCGGCACCACCGTCACCCCCGACGGGATCGGCCGCTACGTGCACTTCCGGTCCGGCGCGGCCGAGGGCGGCGGCTCGGCCGGCTCCGTCTACTGGTCGCCCGACACCGGCGCCCACTTCGTGAACGGCAACATCCGCAACAAGTGGGCCGAACTCGGCTGGGAGCAGGGCTACCTGGGATACCCCACCACCGACGAGCTCAACATCGGCGGCCTGGACACCTCGTGGATCTCCACCTTCGCCGGCGCCCCCGGGGCGACGCCCGGCGCGATCACCTTCACCGGCTCGGCGGGCACCCACGAGATGCACGGCGCCATCTACCAGCGCTACCTCGCCCTCGGCGGGCACAACGTCGTCGGATTCCCGACGACGGACGAGACACCCACCCCGGTCAAGCCCGGGCGCTACAACCACTTCGTGCTGCCCTCCGGCGGCACCGAGCCGTACCTGTCGATCTACTGGAGCCAGGACACCGGCGCGCACGAGGTGCACGGCGACATCCGCACCAAGTGGTCCCAACTCGGCTGGGAGAACAGCTACCTGGGCTTCCCGACCAGTGACGAGTTCACCGTCGCCGCCGGGCGCCGCTCCAGCTTCAGCGGCGGCTACATCCGCTGGAACGGCATCGCCGGCGGCTCGACCGACTACCACGGCGGGGACGAACGCCCGATGGCCCGCACCAATGTGGCGGGCGACTTCAACGGCGACGGGCGCGAGGACGTCGCGACCTTCGTCGACTACGGCACCTGCGCCATGGGCATCTGGACGTTCACCACCGGCCCCGACGGCAAACCCGCGAACCCGGTCGAGCGCAAGAGCTGGCCCAAGGACTGGTGGTGCTACGGCAGCGCCAAGTACCTGGCGGGCGACTTCAACGGCGACGGACGCGACGACCTGGCCGGCGTCTACGGCTACGGGGACGGCCGGGTGAAGATCTTCACCTGGCTCAGCCGGCCGGACGGGTCCTTCGACGAGCAGCTGGGCCGCGACGTGCCGCCCGGCAGCTGGGGCTGGAACGCGATCAAGCCGGTCACCGGTGACTTCAACGGCGACCACCGCGACGACATCGCCTTCCTGTACGACTACGGCAACTGCGACTCCGGCCTGTTCACCCTCTACGGCCAGACCAGCGGCAGCTTCGCCACCGAACTCGCGAGCTACCGCTCCGGCGCGGGCAACTGGTGCGCGTCGGCCTCGACCCTGCTGGCCGGCGACTTCGACAAGGACGGCCGCACCGACATCACCGTCATGTACAACTTCGGCAACGGCAACGCCCGGCTGCTGACCTTCCGCGCCCGCCCGGACGGCGGGTTCAACGCCGCGTCCATCGCCTGGACCGGAGGCCCGAACGACTGGTGGCCCGAACGCGCGAAGTACGCCGCCGGCGACTTCAACGGCGACGGCTACGCCGACATCGGCGCGGTCTACAGCTACCCCGACGGCCGCGTCCGGTTCTTCACCTTCACCGGCCGGCCCGACGGCACCGTCAACGGCTTCACCGGCGGCTGGGACATCCCGTCCGGCAACTGGGACTGGAACGCCCTCACCCTCACCGGAGGCAAGTACGACGGCGACAACCGCGCCGACCTGACGTTCATGTACGACTTCGGCGACACCCGCTTCAGCCTCGCCGTCGTCCCCGGCCGCCCCGACGGCACGTTCACCGGCAACCTGCCCGGCTGGGAGACCCCGCCGGGCCTCTGGTAACCGCCGCCCCGCACCACCACGTGCCGCCCGGGCGCGCGCCGCACAGCGGCGCGCGCCCGGGCGGAACGGCACCTCGTGACTCTGGCCGCATTCCCGCCGGTCAGGGAGGCTTCTTGTGTTGCCGCACCGGAAACTGACAGGATCTCAAGGCGAATGCTCCTCACGCGATGCGCATTGGAAACCCGCCCTGGCGGCGCGGAGAAGGAGGCGGGATGGCACGGGTGAACCTTCGGGCCGCGTTCATGAGCGGCCTGTCGTCCACCGTGACGGCGCAGCAGGTCTTCACCAACCGGGTGGACGAGGTGGCCGCCTTCGAGCGGTCGGTGGCGGGCCTGCGCCGGACGCTGGACGAGGCCGAGGTCTCGCCGGTGATGGATCGGGCGCAGGGACGCCGCAACGTCCTGACGCTGTACGGGGTCGGCGGCATAGGCAAGACGACGCTCTCGCACGAGCTGGAGCGCCGGCTGCTCGCCGACGCGGCGGCCGAGGGGCGCGACGATGTCGTGGCCGTACGCGTCGACCTTTCCGAGGACGGCGCATGCGACATCGAGGGCCTGCTGCTGCGCCTGCGGGCAGGGCTGGGGCAGTTGGGCAGTCGTTGGCAGGCGTTCGACCTGGCGCTCGCCGCGTACTGGGCCCGCGCGCACCCCGGAGAACCCCTGCAGGACTTCCTCGACTCCGCACCGGCGCTGCGCCGGGCCTCCCGGAGTGTCGGGCTCGGCGACCAGATCGCGGAGACGGTGCGGGACGTCGACCCCACCGGGCTCGGCGGACTGACCGGGCTCGCGCACCGCGCCGCCCTGGCCACCTACCGTGCCGTCCGGGACCGGGTTCGCGAGGGGCGGCTGCTGGCCGACTGCGAGTTGTTCGCCGAACTGGTCGAGGCCGACGCGGACTACGAGACGCTCTCCTACTTCCCCTACCTGCTGGCCTGGGACCTCGACCGCCTTCCGCACCGGGGCCGGCCGGCCCAGCGGCCCACCGTGTGCGTGTTCCTGGACACCTTCGAGGTGGTCAACGGGCGCGCCGACCGCACGGTGGAGCGCCTGATCCAGCGCTGCGCCTATCTGATGCCCAACGTCCTGTTCGTGATCACCGGCCGGAACCGGATCGACTGGGCCGACGCGGGCGCGGGCGGCGAGCTGGACTTCACCGGCCCGCAGTGCTGGCCCAACCTGCACTTCAGCAACGACACCGCGGAACCCCGCCAGCACCTCGTCGGCTACCTCTCGGACTCCGACGCCGACAGCTACCTCCGCGAGGCGCTCGTCCGGGACGGCCGACCCGCCATGCCCGCCGAGGTCCGTCGGCGCATCATCTCCGGCGGCCAGGGGCTGCCCCTGTACCTGGACCTGTCGGTGTCGCACTTCGTCGCGCTCCTCGCGCGCCACGGGCAGCCGTCGCCGGCCGACTTCGGCGGCTCGTTCACGGCGGTGGCCACCCGGTCGATCCGTGACCTGCCCCGGGAGGAACGCGACCTGGTCCGGACCGCGGCGCTCACCGACCGGGTCGGTGCCGAACTGCTGCGGGCCGGACAGCCCGGCGTCTCCGACGGCAGCGTCGCCCGGTTCCTGCGTCGGCCGTTCCTGACCCACGACGACGCCTACGAGCTGCCGTACGCCCTGCACGCGGCGCTCCGTCACGCCATCGGGGAGGCGGACCGGACCCTCCCGGACGGCTGGTCCGACCGGGACCGCAGCGAGGTCGCGGCCCGATTGCTCGCCTGGCTGGGACAGGGCCTCGGGCCGGACGCCGGGCGGATCGCCCTCGCCCAGGCGCTGGAATCCGGGCTCAAGCTCTCGGCGGTGCACGGGGTCTTCGAGGACTGGATGGCCCGTGTGGCACAGCGCCTGATCGAGGCGGGGCAGTGGTCGGAGCTGGGCGCCGGGCTCACCGTCGAAGGGACCGGGGCACCGGAGTACCGGGCCGTACTCGCCGCCGTACAGGGTGTCCAGCTGCGCCGTACGGGCCGCGCAGCGGAGGCGGTGGAGGTGCTCGGTGCCGCGGGGGAGGGTCTGCCGTCGGGCAGTCCGACCGCGCAGCTGGTGCGGATCCACCTCGCCCACGCGCTGCGCAACCACGGCGACTACACCGGGGCGGCCGAGATCTACCGTGCCCTGGCGGGGGGCGAGTTCGATGCGGCGGCCCGCTACTGGCTCTGCGACTTCGACTACCTCAACGGGCGGTTCGGAACCGCCCTGGACTCGCTGCGGGAACAGCGCAGCCGCGGGCCGGAGGACGAGGGCGAGCGGCTGCGGTTGATCGGGCACATCTGGCGGGTCAACGCGCGCTTCGACGAGGCGAGTGCGTCGTACGAGGAGGCGATCGGCCTGGCCCGGCGGGAGGGTCTGGCCGCCGCGGAGGCGAAGGCGCTGGCCAACCTGGCGCAGACCGTGTGCTGGTCCGGCGACAAGGCGGCGGTGGCTGATGCGGCGGCCCGCGCGCGGGACCTGCTCGACCTGGTGCCGAACCCGGTCGAACTGGTCAAGGCCCGCTCCGCCGAGGCGGTCGCTCACGCGGTGGCCGGTGACAGTGGGGCCGCGGTGCAGGCGATCGAGGGCACCCGGCGGCTGGCGGACGAGATCGGGTACCGAGGCGGTCACAACCTGGCCGACGTGGCCCAGGTCCTGCTCCGAGTCCTCGGTGGCGACCACGAGGGGGCCCGCCGTACCCGGGCCGAGCTGGACGCGCGAACCCGTCGGTCGGGCGGTAACACCTACTGGGTCCCGATCGTGACGAGTTGGATCGAGGGAGTCCCGACGGCGATGGAGCACGAACCGCGGGTCGAGTGGGTCGACGGTCCGGCCGTGTCGTTGGGCCGGTGGGCCGGGGTGGCCGCGCGACGATGAGGCACCGGGGCCCTGAGGCACAGGGCCGGATCGGACGAGGGGACGAGAGCTCATGGCCAACCCGGCACGCGTCGAGCCGGTAGGTGTCGAGCCGGTACGTATCGGTTTGGTGGGGGTCGGCATCATCGCCGAGACCCACCTCGCCGTCCTTGCCGAACGGCCTGACGTGCAGCTGGAGTTCACGGTCGATCCCCGAGCTGTGGCGCCCGTGGTGTTCCGGGGCCGGCCAGCGCCCCACTACGGCGACCTCGTCCGGGCGCTCGACGAGCACCGGCCGGACCTGGTGGTCCTCGCCACCCCGACGGAGACGCACGCCGAGCTGACGGAGCTGACCCTGCTCCGTTCCACGGCCCGTGTGCTGGTGGAGAAGCCGCTGGTGCATGATCGCGCTGCCCTTGAAGCGTTGCGCGACCTGGACGGCAAGGCCGATGTGCGTGGCCGCGTGTTCACCGCCCACCACTTCGCCTTCTCGCCCGAGGTGGACTGGGCGGCGGAGCTGCTCGCGGCGCACCCCGAATGGGGGCCGGTCACGACCGTCACGTCTGCCTTCTATGACCCCTACGTCCTGCGAGGAGCGGAGGCCTTCGCCTCCTACGTCTCCAGCTGGATGGACTCCGGAGTGAACCAGCTCAGCATGCTCACCCGCTTCGTGGAACTCGCCGGGCTCACCTCCGCCGAGCACATGGACGGAGGCGCGAGTGCGTGGTGCACGGTGGGCTTCAGGTCCCGGGGCGAGACCGGCTCGGCCCGCCTGCGCAGCAGTTGGCTGACCGGAGCCAGCAGCAAGGAGAGTTGTCTGCTGCTCGGCCGTTCCGGTGTCGAGGTCTGGATCGACCATACCGCCATGACCGGATTCGCCGTCAGGGAAGGCGAGTTGCTGGCGTCCTTCGGCAACGACGGCCGGACCGGACGGAAGGTTGCCCACTATCGCCCGCTCTATGCCGATCTGCTCTCCGGGCGGCCCGATCCGGTGCTCGGCTTCGATGTCGCGGCGACGATCACCGCGATCCATCAGGCAATGCCGCAGGAGCGGTAGCCGCCGTTCGGCCGGACCCTCGGAGGTGGGGTGGTCGCTCGGGGGAGGGCGAAGGCGATCATGGCGCGGTAGCGGGGGGTGTCGGTGGGGGAGAACCAGTCGCTCGGGCCGGCGCGGTCCTCCCAGGTCAGTTGAGCCTCGGTGAGGGCGTCGACGAGGTCGGTGGACTGGGAGCCGGAGGCGACGGTCTGGCCGCGGATCGCGGCGGAGCGGGCCGGCCGTCGGGTCCAGAAGGACGAAGCCCATGCTCGCCCGGGGGAACGGATCGGCCCCTCCAGCGGGGGCCGGGGCGGTGCGATTGTGGCCAAGGGGGCCGGTGGGGCACCAGGTCCGTGCCCCGGGGGTGTGGCGGAGTGGGTACGGGAGTGACCGTTGCGGGGTGGTCGCACCGGCTCTGGTCTGCGCTTTCTGACGCGGCCATGTCTCGCCGGCGGGACGG
>NZ_LGDO01000034.1:0-27722 GCF_001279805.1 Streptomyces sp. XY431 | reverse complement strand
CCCCCGCCCCACGTGCCACGCCTCCTCCCGCGCCGACCACACGCCCCACGCACCCCCGGCGCACCACCGTCACCCGGGGCGTGCCATCATCGGGCCATGTCGGCACCTGACGACCAGTCCGCGTACTGGAACTCCACCGGGACCACCAAGACCTTCGGCCACCCGCTCAACCCCACCTGGGCGGCCCGGACCGACCCGGAGGCCGCCCTGCTCGACTACGGCTGCGGTTACGGCCGGCTCGCGGGCGACCTGCTCGACCTGGGTTTCCGTGACATCGAGGGCGTGGACGTCGCTCCCGAGCTGATCGCCCGGGCCCGTACCGAACAGCCCGCCGCCCGCTTCACCGTGCTGGCCGACCCGCCCCGGCTCGACCGGCCGGACGGCAGCTACGACGCGGCCTTCCTGTTCGCCGTGCTCACCTGCGTGCCCGACGACGACGCCCAGCGCGCCCTGGTCGCCGAGCTGCACCGGGTCCTGCGGCCGGGCGGGCTGCTGCACATCAGTGACTACGTCCTCCAGCCGGACGAGCGGAACCAGGAGCGCTACCGGCGCTTCGAGGCGCGCTTCGGCCGGTTCGGCGTGTTCGAGACCGGTGACGGGGCGGTCTGCCGCCACCACACCCGGGACTGGCTGGACGGGCTGTTCGCCGGGTTCGACCCGGTGGACGCGCGGGAGCTCCCGGTGCACACCATGAACGGCCGCCCCGCCACGGCCACCCAACTGCTCCTCGCCCGCCGTTAACGGACACCCGGGCCCCCGGGCCTGCTCCGGATCGGGCCCGGCCACCCGGAACGCCCCCCTCCATCGGCGGGGGTCCGGCGGATCGTGCGGGCCGAGCGGCACAAAGATGGGGGCACGTCCCCCATGCCCCGGCAACCGCCCCAACGACAGGATCAGCAACGAGGGCAGCGCCTTCGACGGCAGCGCGGCTCTCTCCCGGCATCGGAGGTGCGGTGGTGGCTGAGGTGAACGCCGTGCGCAGCACGCGCCCCGACGGGGGCGCCGGACCGGTTCAGGGCCCGGTCGCACCGGCGGTTCCCTCGGCCATACCGTTCCCGCACACTCCGATGCCCGGCGACTTCCCCGCACCACCGGCTCCACCCGCATCACCCGCATCACCCGCCGCATCCGCCCCGACGGCGGAGACGGCGGCGCCCGACGCGAACCAGCCCGACCCGAACCAGCCCGACCCGAACCAGCCCCGCCCGAGCCGCCCCGACCCGAACCAGCCCCACCCCTCACAGACTCCCCGTTCCCACCACGCCCGTCTCCGGTCCCCCCGTGCCGGCGGCCCGCCGTGGTGGGAACGGGGACTGACCCCCGGTCGGCCCGCGCCCGCCACCCGCCCGGACTGGGCCGCGTTCACCGAGGCCGCGGTGGCCGCCGCGCCCGTCCGGCCGGTCGTGCCGCGCGCCGCCTACCCGGGCCTGAGCGGCTTCGCGCTCGTCCTCCAGCCCTTCGCCGACCGGGCTCAGGTCCGGCTGCTGACGGCGCTCACCCCCGCCGTGCGGGCGGCCGACCAGCTGGACCGGATCGACCTGACCGCGCTGCGCGCCGAGTTCACGGCGCGGCTCACCGAACGGCTGGCCCGGATCGCCGCCCGCACCCTCGTCCTGGAGCTCAACACGGCCCGGGCGGCCGGGCGGCTGGCCGGGGGCACCCCGCAGGAGCGGTTCCGCTCCTTCCTCTCGCTCACCGCCCGCCGCGAGGGCCTGGCCGCGCTGCTCCGCGACTACCCCGTCCTGGCCCGGCTGCTCGCCCGCGCCTGCCTGGACGCCGCCGATGCCCACGCCGAACTGCTGGACCGCTTCGCCGCCGACCGGGCGCCGCTGGTCGCCGGGCTGCTGCGCGGCCGCGACCCGGGCACGCTGCTGGCCGTCACCGCCGACGCCGGCGACCGCCACCGGCGCGGCCGGGCCGTCGCCGTGCTGCACTTCGCCAACGGCGCCGCCGTCGTCCACCGCCCCCGGCCGCCCGCCGCGCACCGGCACTTCAACACCCTGCTCGGCTGGTACGGCGCGCAGCCCGGAGTGCCCCGGCTGCGCGCGCTCGGCCTGCTCGACCGGGGCACCCACGGCTGGACCGAGTACGCCGAGGCCCGGCCCTGCCTGACCCGCTACGACGTCGAGCGGTTCTACCGGCGGCAGGGCGCGCTGCTCGCGCTGCTGCACGTCCTGGACGGCACCGACACCCACTTCGAGAACCTGATCGCCTGCGGGGACCATCCGGTCCTGGTGGACGTCGAGACGCTGTTCCATCCCCCGGCGGGCGAGCCCCGCCCCGCCCCCGACACCGGCACCGCCCCCGGCGACACCGGCGCCCCCGACACCGGTGCCCCCGACGAGGACCCGGCGGCCCGGGCACTCGCCGAGTCCGTCCACCGCGTCGGCCTGCTGCCGCAGCTGCTGATCGGCGACGACGGCGCCGCGGACGTCTCCGGCATCGGCGGCGGCGGCACCGGACGGCGGCTCTCCCCGGTCGACGGCGTGGACTGGGCCGGCGCCGGCACCGACGAGATGCGGCTGGTGCGCCGCCCGCGCCCGTTCGGCACCGCGCACAACCGGCCGCGGCTCGGCGGCGCGCAGGTCGAGCCCGCCGAGCACACCGAGGCCCTGGTGGCCGGCTTCCGCGCCGGGTACGCGGCGCTCGCCGCCGGACGCGACGACCTCACCGGCCCGCGCGGGCTGCTGCGCTCCTTCGCGGACGCCGAGGTCCGGGTGGTCCCCCGGGCCACCCGGGTCTACGCCCGGCTGCTGGACGAGTCCACCCACCCCGACGTGCTGCGCGAGGCGGGCGCCCGGCAGGCCGTTCTCGACCTGCTGCGCACCGACGCGGTCGACGACCCCGGCCGTCCCGGGCTGGCCGAGCACGAGATCGCCGACCTGTGGACCGGCGACGTACCGCTGTTCACCACCCGGCCCGGCACCCGCGACCTGTGGACCTCCGGCGGCCGGCGGCTGCCCGGGGAGCTGGCCGAACCGGGGCTGGCCCGGGTCGAGGCCAAGCTCGCCGCGCTCGGCGCGGTCGACCGCAAGGACCAGGAGTGGATCGTGCGCGCCGCCATGGCCGGTGCCGCCGACACCCCCGCGCACCGGCCCGGGCGTCCGGTGCCGGAGAACGTCTGGGCCACCGCGCCCGAGCCCGAACGGCTGCTGGCCGCCGCCCGGGGGCTCGGCGACCAGCTCGTCGCCGCCGCCTACCAGGGCCGGTCCCGGACCAACTGGCTCGGGCTCGAACTGCTCGCCGACCGCCACTGGCGGGTCCGGCCGCTCGGCGCGGACCTCGCCGGCGGGTACACCGGCACCGCGCTGTTCCTCGCCCAGCTCGCCGCGCTCACCGGGACCGACCGTTATGCCGAGGTCGCCCGCCGGGCCCTCGCGCCCGTCCCCGGGCTGCTCGACGCCCTCGGCGCCCACCCCGGCCACCCCGCCGCCGTCGGCTCCGGTGCCTTCGCCGGACTGGGCGGCATCACCTACGCGCTGTCCGAACTCGCCCGGCTCCTGGACGAGCCGCCGATCGCCGCCTGGACCGGGGCGGCGGTGGCGCTCACGGTGGCCGCGGCCGAGGGCGAGGCCGACCCGGGCGTGCACAGCGGCACCGCCGGCGGGCTCGCGGCCCTGCTCGCGGTCCACGGCGGGGCCGTCCACCGGACCCTCCTGCTCACCGGACCTGCCACCCCCACCGACGCGCTGGCCGCCGCCGCCCGCTGCGCCGAGCGGCTCGCCGCCCACCCCCTCCCCGCCACCGCCGGCTTCGCCCACGGTTCGGCCGGCGTCGGCTGGGCACTGCTGCGCTACGCCGAGGCCACCGCCGAGCCCCCCGAGGGCCCGCACCACCGGGCCGGGCTGGCCGCCCTGCACGCGGCCACCGCCGTCCGTTCCCGCGAGGGCTCCTGGTGCCGGGGCCGTCCCGGGATCGCGCTCGCCGTCCTCGACAGCCCGCTCGCGCTCGCCGACCGGGAACTCGCCGACTGGGCCCAGCGGGCCGTCCGGAACACCGCCCGCGCCACCCCGCTCGGCGACCACAGCCTGTGCCACGGCGAGCTGGGAGTGCTGGAACTGCTCGGCCGGCACGGGCCCGCCGCCGGCCGCACCCCGTGGGTCCGGCGGGCCGGCGCCCTGCTGGCCGCCGTCGACCAGGACGGCGCGCGGTCCGGCACGCCCGACCACGTCCCGCACCCCGGACTGCTCACCGGCCTGGCCGGGATCGGCCACGGACTGCTCCGCCTCGGCTTCCCCGACCAGGTACCGTCGGCCCTGCTGCTCCGCCCCCGCGCCCCGGCGGCGACCGGCCCCGCCCCGGCGACCCACCGGACGGCGCGGCCCTTCGACACCGCCCTCCCCGATCCCCCGGCCGACCCGGACACCGCCGCTTCCCTCCGCACCGTCGGCGGACCGCGCAGCCCGGTCGCGCTCCGCTGACCGCCCCGGCGGGCCGCCCGGGCCGCCGGCCACCCTCGACCGAACCGGCGCCGCCCGCACGACGTCCTCCCTCCCGAACCATCCATCACCACCACGAACGGAGCACCGAATCATGCACAACCACGACGAGCGGCTCACCCTGCCGCAGACCGCCGTCCGCCCCGGCGAGACGGCCGACCACCCGGCCGGCGAGATCCGCCTGCGCGCGGGCGGCGGCCTGGGCCTGCGTTCCCACCTGCTCGCCGGGACGGGCGGCGCCATCCCGCCGATCATCGAGTTCCCGACCATGACCACCCCCTTCTGATGCCCCACCGGCTCCTCTGAGCCGTTACCACCCCTTCCCGCCGCCGTTCGGACGTATTTGACTCTGTTCTGATCCGTTCGAACCCGTTCGGGAACAGCCCGACCCTGTGCACCACCCCCGGCCCCAACCGGCCGGACCGTCCGCCGCCGAGGACCGGGCAGCCCCTCGGCGGCGGACCCCGCCCCACCCCGCCCCACCCGCGCGCACCCCGACCCGTCGACCCGTGGCGGCGCTGTGCTCCGATTGTGGTCGTACGGCAACCATCCGGTGCTGACACGGTGTCTGCTTCGTAACCGATTCACCGCACTTCAGAACGGAATCCCCGTCAAGTAGCCTGCGCCCATGGTGCGCACCACGTCGTCGATCACCGTCGGCCGCGCCGCGGAGCTCGCGATGCTCGGCGGCGCGCTGGCCGCTGCCCGGCAACGGGCCGGCGGAGCGGTCTTCCTGGTCGGCGAGGCCGGCATCGGCAAGTCCCGGCTGGCCGGGGAATGCGCCTACCACGCCTACGGGCTCGGCCTGCCGGTACTGCGCGGGCGGGGCAGTTCGACCGGCACGGTGACACCGTTCCGCCCGTTGATCGAGGCACTGTCCTCACGGTTCCGGGCCGCCGGTCCCCCCACCGACCCCGAACTCGCCCCCTACCGCCCCGCGCTCGCCCGGCTCGTCCCCGAGTGGCGGGACGCCGCACCGGCGGCCGGCGCGGGCGCCTACCCGGAGACGGTGGTCGAACTGGCCGAGGCACTGCTCCGGCTGCTCGCGGTGCTCGGCCGCGACCAGGGCTGCGTCCTGCTGCTGGAGGACCTCCACGACACCGACGCCGAGACCGTCGCCGTCCTGGAGTACCTGGTCGACAACCTCGCCGGCCTCCCGGTCCTGCTGCTCGCGACCCTGCGGGCCGAACCCGGCCCGGCCCTGGAGCTGGTACGGGCCGCCGAGCGCCGCCGCGCCGCCACCGTCGCCGAACTCCCGCCGCTGCCGCCCGCCGAGGTGGCCGCGCTGGCCGCCGCCATCCTGGAGGACGGGACCGGCGACCTCCCGGCGCCCCTGGTCGAGCACCTCGTCGAACGCGGCGACGGCTGCCCGTACCTGGTCGAGGAACTCCTCGCCGACCTGCTGGACCGGGGCACGCTGCGGCGCGCCGAGGACGGCCGCTGGCTGCTGGCCGACGGCTCCCGGCCCGGGGTGCCGAGCACCATCGTCCGCAGCTGGGGCCACCGGATCGACCAACTCGACCCCCAGGTGCGGGAACTGCTGCTGACGGCGGCCACCCTCGGCAGCCGGTTCTCGGTGACCACCGTCCAGCTGATCACCGGCTACGACGACCGGACCCTGTTCAGCCACCTCCGCTCGGCCTCCGAGGCCAATGTGATCGTGCCGGACGGCTCCGCACCGGACCGCTACGCCTTCCGGCACGCGCTGACCGCCGACGCGGTCACGGCCGCGCTCGCCCCCGCCGAACGGGCCGCGCTGGCCCGCCGGGCGGCCCGCGCCATCGTCCGCGCCGATCCCGAACTCGCCGACGAACGACGCCAGTTGGTCGCCTCCCTGCTACTGGTGAGCGGCGACCGGGCGGGCGCGGCCGTGCACTTCGCGGAAGCCGGCCGGCGGGTGCTGGAGGCCGGGGCGGCCGGCTCCGCCGTGGTCCTGCTGGAACGCGCCCACGAACTCGCCGGCGACGCCGAACGGGCCTGCGTCACCGAGCGGCTGCTCCCGGCGCTGGCCGAATCCGGGCAGCTGGACCGGGCGTTCGAGCTGGTCCGCACCCTGCCGCCGGTCCCGCCGTCCGCGACCGCCGCACCCGGCCGGGGTTCCGGCTCCGGCGAGGGACGGGGGTCGCTCCCCGCCCCGGCCGTGGAGGGCCGGATCGAGCTGCACACCCGGCTCGCCTGGGCGGCCGTGATGGCCGAGCGCGGCCCGGACGCGGTGGCCCAGGTGGCCGCCGCGCGGGCACTCACCGCGGGCCGGCCGCGCCCCGAGCAGGACGCCGCGCTGGCCGTGGTCGAGGGGCACCTCGCCCTGCTGCCGGACCACACCCCGGACCCGGCCGACGGCAGGAGCGACGGCGCTGGCGACGTCGGCAACGGCGACGGCACCCGCGAGACCACCGCACCGACCGCCGCACCGACCGCGGCCCGCCTCGCCGAGGCCGAACGACGCGCCCGCCGCGCCGCCGAAGTGGCCGAACGCGCCGGCCTCCCGGTGGTCGCCTGCCAGGCCTGGCAACTGCTCGCCCTGCTCGCCCGCGAACAGGGCTTCGACGCCGCCGACGCCTGCCTGGAACGCATGCTGGCCGTCGCCGAGGCCAACGCCCTGCCCGTCTGGCGGGTCGAGGCCATGCTCCGGCTCGGCGCCAACGCCTTCATGCGCACCGGCGACGGCACCCGGCTGGAACGCGCCCGGGAGGCCGCCGCCGGGCTCGGCGCGATCGTCCTCACCCAGACCCTCGACGGACTGCTCGCGATGAACGCGGTGATGCGCGGCGAGTGGCACACCGCCCGCACCATCGTCGACCGCTGCCTCGACGCCACCGCCCGGCTGCACAACCTCGCCGCCCACCGCTACCTGCTGCTCTCCTCCGCCACCCTCGCCGCGCACCTCGGCCGCACCCGGGAGATGGAGCGCGAACTCGCCCGGTTCCGGCAGGCCGGCGGCGAGGAGTCCTTCCTGACACCGCTGCGCTACGGGCTGTGCCGGGCGGTCGGCGCCCTGCTGGCCGAGGACCGCCCCGGCGCCCGCGCCGAACTGGCCGCCGGACTGGCCTGGGAGGAGGAGCACCCCAGCGTGTTCTACCTGGCGGGCCGGCACGGCCTGCACCCGCTGCTGGAGGTCGTCGAGGGCCGCTGGGACCGCGCCGCCCTCGACCGGGCCGCCGCCGTACCCGCCGTCGAACTGGCCTGGAACCACCAGTTCCTGCGGTTCGCGGACGCGGTGCTGCTGGGCCGCGAGGGCCGCCCCGCCGAGGCCGCCCGCGCGGTCGCCGAGGCCGGCCCGGGCGCCGCGTCCTTCCCGCTCGCCCACCACCTCGCGCTGCGGCTCGCCGCCGAGGCCGCGCTCGCCGACGGCTGGGGCGACCCGGTGGCCTGGCTGCGCACCGCCGAGGAGTACTTCCACCAGTTGGAGGTCCAGCCGGTGGCCGCCGCCTGCCGGACCCTGCTGCGCCGGGCCGGCGCCAGCGTCGCCCAGCACCGCGGCGGCCGCGACGCCGTCCCGGCCGGACTGCGCACCTGCGGGGTGACGGTCCGCGAGTACGAGGTGCTCGTCCTGCTCGCCGACCGCCCCGGCAACCAGGAACTGGCCCGCAAACTCTCCATCTCACCGCGCACGGTGGAGAAGCACCTGGCCAGCCTCCTCGCCAAGACCGGGCACCCGGACCGCGCCGCGCTCTGCGCCCTCGCCACCGAACTCCACACCGGCCGCTGACCGGCCCGGGAGCCCGTCGCCCCCTGACGGGAGAAACGACGCAGGGCCCGGGCGTCGGCGTAGCCGGAGCGGGCGGCTACCGCGCTGATGCTGACATCGGTGTCGTGGAGGAGTCCGGTGACGTGGGCTCGGCGGATGTCCTCGACTTCACCGCTCCACGTGGTGTCGCGCTCCTCGAGCCGGCGTTGCAGGGTCCGGGTGCCGAGGCTCATGCGCTGCGCCACGGTGGAGAGGGTGGGAGGGGCCGCTTCGTGCGCGGACGCCAGGACGGCACGGAAGAGGTCCGGCCAGCCGCGCAGCGGGGTGGAGGTGGCGAGCCGGGCCGAGCGCGCACGCGCGGACGGCCCGGCCTGGAATGGTCTTCGTCCCGTTCCGCGATGCCCCGACCATCGACTACGGCCCGATGCGGCCGACAGCGGGCACGAATCCGCTCGTCGGCCCCTTCCTGGAGATCGTCGACGAACTCGCGCCGCCGCACCGGGACTGAATCGCACCCGAGGGAACAGGTGTGACAGCCCGGCTCATGGGCCGGCGTTCCGGAGGTCGTCAGCTCTTCGGCGCGATACCCAATGACCGGACGAGCTGGGTCAGTTCCTCGCGGAAGAGCTTTTCCGGGCTGGTGGTCTGGCTGTGCAGATGGCCGTAGATCTCCAGTGATACCAGGCCGTGGAGATGACCCCAGAGGCGCAGCGCGAGGGCCACGCCGGCCGGAGGGAGGTGGGGGAAGGCGGGGCGGACCTTGCCGAGGAGGCCGGCATCGAAGTCGGACCACTGGAAGTCGCTGTCCGCGTAGAGGTGTTCGACATGCGGCCAGGCGGCGGCCGCGAGGCCGGTCAGGGCCGTGCAGACCCGCTGCGCGGCATCCGGGGCGGCGCCGCCCTCGGGAACGATGTAGCCGGGTACCGGGTCGCCGTAGATGAGGCGGAAACCTTCGGGGTTGGCCAGCGCCCAGCCCCGGAAGGCGTGCGCCCATGCCGGGATCCGGTCGGCCGGATCCTTGGCGGGGGCGGCGTCCCAGGCGGCGTCGACGGAGTCGGCGAGCGAGGTGTACACATCGTTGATGAGCGTGGTGACCAGGTCGTCGCGGGTGGCGAAGTAGCCGTAGATGGCGTTGGGGGTCATGCCCATCTCGCGGGCGATGGCGCGCAGTGTGATCGCGCCGGGGCCGCCCGAGGCCATCAACTCCAGTGCCACGCTCTTGATTTCGGCCGTCGTCTCGGCCCGCAGTCGCTCACGCCGCCCTCTGGTCCCGGTATCTGCCATACGGCCACTCTACAGCGTCACGATATTGATCGCCGTACTCGAACTTCACACCGTATAGTTTTCGTACGGCGTCCAGACGGGTGGCGGCAGCCAGCGCGTCCGGGCATGAACAAGGGGAGAGCCATGCACATCGGAGTGATCGGTGCCACCGGCACCATCGGCAGCCGGGTCGTCACGGAAGCGCTCGGCCGCGGACACCACGTCAGGGCACTCAGCCGCGACGCCTCGCAGATCAACGAGAGCCGCACGAACATCACCTGGGCAAGCGTGGACGTCCTCGACCCCGCGAGCATCACCGCCGTCCTGCCCGGCCTGGACGTGCTGATCAGCGGGTTCCAGCCGGGCAACGCGGCCAAGGATTTCGCGGACACCGTACGGCGCTCCATCGCCGACCCCACGCTCCATTCCACCGCCGCCCGGGCGCTCGTCAAAGCCCTGGAGAGCCACCCCCGGACCCGGCTCATCGTGATCGGCGGGGCCGGCAGTCTGGAGACAGCGCCCGGGGTGGCTCTCGCCGACGACGTCGACCGGATGCACGAGACCCTCGACCGGCTCGGGCTGCCCCGCGAGTACGCGGCCGCGGCACGCGGCGCCCGGGACGGTCTGAACGTCCTGCGTACGTCCAATCGGCTCTGGACCTACTTCAGCCCCGCCGAGGAGATCGCCCCCGGCGAGCGCACCGGCCGTTTCCGGATCGGCGGCGACCAGGCGGTCCGGGACGCCGACGGCCGCAGCCGCATCTCTGCGGAGGACGCCGCCCTCGCCCTGGTCGACGAGGCGGAACTGCCCCGCTTCGTCCAGCGCCGTTTCACCATCGGCTACTGACACCCGCCACAGCCGCCTCCGGGGTCCCCCTGATGAAACTCAGGAGTTTCATCAGGGGGACCCCGGAGGCGGCCCACACACACAACACCTGGAAGGCGTCAAGATCCTCCCCAGGAACCGTTCGGGAACGTCAAGGCCCGCGACCCCCACCGCGGCCTCCGCCGCTAAGTGGTGAGCCGGGCGATCGCGCCGAGTTCCAGGGCCGCGTGGACGGTGCCGTCCGGGGTGACGGCGATGCCGTGCGGTTCGGCGGCCGCACCACCCTCGCCGCCGTCCAGCTCGTACCCGGCGTAGGCGCCGTCGGGCGTGAGGGAGCCGATCCGGCCGGCCGCCCACTCGGTGAACCAGAGCCGGCCGTCCGGGCCCGCGGTGACGGCGTGCGGGCGGGCCGCGCGGTCGGGCAGCGGGTATTCCGTCACCTCGCCGTCCACGGTGATCCGGCCCACCTGGCCGGCCCCGATCTCGACGAACCAGAGCGCGCCGTCGGGGCCCGCCGTGATGCCGACCGGGGCCGCGCCCTCGGTCGGCAGCGGGTGCAGGCTCGTCCGGCCGTCGACCGTGATCCGGCCGATCGCGTTGCCCTGGTTGAGGGTGAACCAGAGGGCGCCGTCCGACCCGGCGGCGATCATCGAGGGGAAGCCGCCGGCGACCGGCAGCGGGTACTCGGTGACCTCGCCGTCCACCGTGATCCGCCCGATCCGGTCGGCGTTCATCTCGGTGAACCACAGCGCGCCGTCGGGGCCGGCCGCGAGGCCGTAGGGGCCGCAGTCCGCCGTGGGCAGGGCGAAGGAGCTCTCCTGACCGTCGACGGCGATCCGGCCGATCCGGTGGTCCCGCATCCGGGTGAACCAGAGGGCGCCGTCCGGCCCCGCCGCGATCACCGCGGGGCCGCAGTCCTTCGAGTCGAGCGGGTGGCGGGTCACCGTCCCGTCCGCCGCCAGCCGCCCGATCTCCCCGGCGTGCACCAGGGTGAACCACACCCCGCCGTCGGCCCCGACCGTCACCCCGTACGGCCCGGCCGCCCCGTCCGACACCACGACCCGTTCGATCGCCATCGGTCGCCCCGCCCCTCGCTCTTGACACTTCGACAACAAGAACCGCGTGCGAAGCACTCTCCCCCACCCGCCCCGCCAGGGGCAACCCACCGACCGCCGCCGAGTGTCAGTGGGGTCGCCTAACGTCCTCGGCATGGGCATCTATCTGGTGAGTGTCGAGGCCGACGACTGGCTCGACGAGGAAGTCCTCGGGCCGGTCGCCCGGGAGCTGGACGCGGTCCTGGCCCGGCGGGGGCTGCCGCCGTTCGTCTGCCCGCCCGCGACGGAGTTCCGGGCCGGGTCGGGGCAGCACTTCGAGGAGAAGATGAACCGGCCGATCTCCGGCTTCGAAGCGTTCTGCCGGGAGCTGGCCGACGGCACGGTGGACGCCCTGCTCGGCTGGGACGTACTGCTCCCGGTGGAGCTGGAGGCGCCGGTACTGCTGCCGGTGGAGTGCTCCTACAACGACGTGACGGCGGTCGGCGACGCGCACCGGGCGCTCGCCGCCGCCCGCCGGCTGGCCGAGCTGCTCGCCCTCCCGCCCGGGATACCCGAGCACTGCGACAACCTGGAGATCAACTGCTGGTTCGAGGAGCACGCGGCGACCGCGGCCGCCGTCTCCCCGGGGCCCTGGACGGAGGACCTCGACATCGCCTTCCACGCCGCGCTTTTCCTGCGCGCCGCCGAGTACACGCTGCGCCGGGGCCGCCCGCTGGTCTACTCCTGACGCCCCTCGGCGACCGGCCCGACCGTCGGACCGGCCGTCGGGCCCGCTGGCGGACCTGCCACGGCGGGGCCGCCGTTCCGGTCGCCGCGGTGGCCCCGCCCGGTCGCGCCGCGCAGCACGGAGACGACACCGAGCCCGGCGGCGCAGATCGGCACGGCCAGCAGGGCGCCGATGATCCCGGCGATCCCCGCGCCCGCCACCACCGCGACCATGATGGTGCCCGGGTGGAGTTCCACGGTGCGGCTCTGGATCACCGGCTGGAGGATGTTGCCCTCGATGGCCTGGACGGCGACGACGATGCCGAGCGCCCACAGGGCCGTGCCGAGCCCGCCGTCGGCGAGGGCGACCAGGACGGCGACGGCCCCGGACAGGAAGGCTCCGACGAACGGGATGTAGGCGCCCATGAAGACCAGGGCGCCGAGCCCGGGCGCCCCGGGGACGCCGAGGACGAGCAGCCCTACGGTGATGAAGAGGGCGTCGATCAGGGCGATCAGGGTGGTGCCGCGCATGAAGCCGGCCATCGCGTCGAAGGCGCGCTCGGCGCAGAGCACCACGGTCTCCGCGCTGCGGGCGGGCAGGTAGGAGCGGATCACCTCGCCGGTGCGGTGGCCGTCGCGCAGGAAGAAGAACACCAGGGCGAGGGCCAGGACGCCACCGGTGGCGATCTGGGTGGCCAGGCCCAGACCGGAGAGCACGCCGTTGGTGAGAGTGGAGACCAGCTGGTCGGTCTCGCCCTGGGCGTTGTCCAGCACGTGCCGGAGCTTCTCGCCGAAGGGGCCGAGCCATTCGGCGAGCCGGTCGCCCGCCTCCTGCAGCGCTGCGGCGATCTGCGGGGCGCTGTGCACGAGCGAGTTGACGAGCAGGGCGATCACGGCGCCGACGGCGGTGACCAGGACGGCGCAGGTGAGCCCGGCGGCGACCGAGCGGCTGAACCCGCGCCGGACCATCCAGGGCATCACCGGGTAGAGCAGCGAGGTGCCGAGCAGCGCCACGATGACCGGCACGGTCGCGGCCCGCAGTTCGACGAGGGCGAAGACGACCAGCGAGGCGACGGTGATGAGCAGCACGACCGCCGCGGACCAGGCGGCGGCCGCCCGGATCGGCGGCGGCAGCATGAGGTAGGGGCGGCGGTGGTCGACCGGCCGCGGCTCGGGTGGGTTCTCGCCCGGCATCCGTTCCTCCCGTCGTCCGCCTTCCGCCCGGTCGGGCGATCGGTCCAGGTGTGCCCCATCCCAACAGATGATCAGATCGAACGCGCGTTGTGCGGCCGCCGCCCGAGGGGCTGGACCGATTGAAGCCAGCCCCCCGGTGCGGGTACAGAGCACTCGCCCTCGAACCACCCCAATGAGTCACCCCACCGCGAACGGCCGTCCGGGCACCGGACGCCAGCGCTACCCGGCGCCACCCGGTGCCACCCCGCTCACCCGGCGGGCTCGAAGCGGACCTCGCCGTCGCCGCCCGCGAAGGCGAGCACCCGTTCGGCCTCGGCCAGGGCGGCGCGCCGGTCGGACGGGTCCAGCGGCGGGCCGAACGGGCGGACCGTCAGCGACCGGGCGCCGGAGCGCTCCTCGACCAGCCGCCAGCTGCCGGCGACCAGGCCGTCCACCAGCAGGGAGCCGAGCACGATGCCGTTCTGGGTCATCACCCGGGGCCGGTACTCCTCGGGCAGCACCCGGGTGCGGTCGGCGTGCGACAGCAGCAGGTTGTCGAACGGGGCGATCAGCCGGACCGGAGCGGGGGTGTCCGGGTCGGGCCTGGGTGCCTCGGGCAGGTCGTGGAGCAGCCGGCCGTGTTCGTCGCGGAAGGTGACCAGGCGGGGCGCGAGCCGCTTCAGGACCGGGGCGAGCCTGCTGAGGCCGCACCACTTCTGCAGGTCGGCGGCGGTGGCCGGGCCGAAGGCCGCGAGGTAGCGCAGGGCGAGGTCGTCGAGCGAGGGCTCGGGGTCGAGCGGCCGGCCCAGCCAGGCCTCGGCGGTGGTGTGGGCGGCGGGTCCACCGCGGCCCCAGAGGCCGCGCGGCGGGACCTGCACCAGCGGGAGCAGGGCCCGTGCGGCCTGGGCGAGCGCGGCCGGGTCGCGGTCGGGGCGGGTGTCGGCGAGTTCGGCGCCGAGCAGCTGGAAGGTGCGCGGCTCCTTGTCGACCAGGCCGCGGGCCTCGGCGGCGAGCGCGTCGAGGTCGAGGCCGACCAGCCACTTGCCGAAGGAGGCGCGCAGGGCCTTGTCGAGCACCGGCTGCAGCAGTGGACGCAGGGTCAGGCAGTCCTCGGCGGTGACCAGGTGGATGGTGCCGCGCTGGAGGGCGATCCGCACCACCCGGCGGCTCTCGATCAGCTCGGTGAGCGCCTCGGGCGCGAAGCCGTCGAGGCGGGAGAGCAGGCCCAGATAGGGCGGCTGCGGGGCGGCCTGGGCCTGGAGGCCGCCGAGGTGTTCGATCATGGCGATCGGGGTGGCGGTGGTCCGCTCCAGCAGGTGCTGGCGGGCCAGCAGCGCCCGTCCGAGCGCCCGCTGCCCCAGTACTCCGCCCTCGGCCGCCGCGCCGCCGGCCCGCTCCTCCGCGCTCACCGGCGGCCGTCCAGGACGGCGCGCAGCAGGGCGATCCGGTTGCTGGTGATCGAGTCGACGCCGGCCGCGCCCAGCTTGCGCATGGTGCGGCGCAGGTCGGCGGTCCAGGTGGAGACCTCCAGTCCGGCCCGGTGGGCGGCGACGGTGAACTCGGGGGTGGCGAGGCCGAACGGCGGGTTGATCCAGCGCGGGCGCAGATCGTCGAGCAGGGCGCGGGCGGGCAGCCGGGGCTGCTTCCAGGTGAGGGCGATCTCGGCCTCGGGGGCGAGGGCCCGGACGGCCAGCATGGCGGTGGCCGGGCCGCAGAAGCCCACCCGCCGCTCGGCGCCGAGGCCGACGACCACCTCCCAGGTGGCGGCGACCGGGCCGGCGTCGTCGAGGTCGAGGAGCAGCCGGCCGCCGGGGGTGGCGGCGGCGGTCTTGAGCGCCTCGGCGAGGGTGGGGACGCGGTACCGGCCGCCGCCGATCCCGTCGAGCTGCTCGGCGGTGAGCCGGGAGAGCGGGCGCGGGTCGTCCCAGAGCCGTTCGAGAGTCTCGTCGTGCAGCAGGACCGGGACCCGGTCGCGGGTCAACCGGACGTCCACCTCGACGGCGTCGGCGCCGGCGGCGAACGCGGACTCGACGGAGGGGAGGGTGTTCTCGCGGTGGCGGTAGGGGTCGCCGCGGTGGGCGACGGCGAGCACGGGGCGGCGGGCGGCAGAAGCGGTCATCGGTCCGTTCATCGTTCGGCTCGTCGGTGGGAGGGGCGGTTGCGGACGTCCGGTCAGCGGATTCTCCTGGCGAGCCAGGGTGTCAGGGTGAGCGCGGTGACGGCCTCGCGGTAGCTCGGCTCGCCCGGCACGGTGACGATCATGGTGCAGGAGGGCGGGAAGACGCGTTGGTCGAGGTGGACCAGGCCGGTCCAGAGGGAGTTCAGGAAGGCCGGGACGCTGTCGCGGGGGACGTCGAACGGCACGTGCTCCACGGTGACGAGGGCCTCGTCGTGGACGAAGAGCCGTACGGTGACCTCGGGCGGGCCGGCGATCTCGACCAGGGCCTCGTGCGGTATCGCGGCCAGTTCGTCCGCAGCCGCGCCGTCGGCGCCGACCAGTCCGGCGAAGGTCCGGTCCCGGCCGATGTCGTGGCTGGTGCTCACCTCGCGGCCGTGCCGGGCGGCCGTCGCCTCGATCGCGAGGACGGCGCTCTGGGTGGACGGCAGCGGGGGGTGGGGCATCGGGCGGTCCTCTCTTCGGCGGGCTGGGCCACGGGCACGGCCTCGGGCGGTCAGGCGGTCGGGCCCGGGGACGCGGGTCCGGTGACTCGGGCTCAGTCGATCATCGTCGTTCGATCATCACATTGGTCGATTTGATGACAGCCGTCGCGGGTGCACCGGGCACCAACTCCAGCTCCTCCGCCGACTCCCGGCTGATCAGCGACACCACCCGGAACGGCCCGGCCTGGATCTCCACCTGGGCGGCGACGTCGCCCAGCACCACGGCGGTGACGATGCCGGGGAAGCGGTTGCGGGCCGAGGAGGGACGGCCCTCGGCCGCGGCGGTCTCCGGGCGGGCCAGCTCACGCGCGAACGCGGCCAGTTCGGCGCCCGCGATGATCCGGTGGCCGTGCTCGTCGCGCTCGGCGACGACCCGGCCGGCGTCCACCCAGCGGCGCATGGTGTCGGCGCTCACGCCGAGCAGCGCGGCGGCCTCGCCGATCCGGTACGGGTTGGCCGGTGCCCCTGGGTGGCCCATGGTTGCGACTCCTGACGGTGGTTCGGACGGTCCGGCGGGCGCGCGGCCCGACGGACGGACCGCTGATCGGGCCGACCGTCGGTCGAACGGCCCCGGCGCCCGCCGCCCATCCTGCCGCACCGGGCACCCACCCCGTGAAGCCCTGGCCCCTCCGTGTACCCGCCCCCCTCCGGCCCCGTCCCGCGAACCACTTTGCAAAGTTCTGTCAACCTGACCCGAAAACACTTTGCAAAGTGGCATCGGCCCAGCTCAGCGGCAGGGCGCAAGGCCCTGACGGCCCACCCGGGAAGCACTTTGCAAAGTCCCGTCAACCCGACCAGCTGCACTTTGCAAAGTCCCGTAGACCCACCCCCGAGAAGCACTTTGCAAAGTTTCGTCAACCCAGCACAGCACCCCCTACGGCTCACCGAAGAGGTCGCGCCGGACGGCGTCACCGGCAGTGAGGACCGCGCCGCCGAGGACCGCGCCACCACCCGCCTCGCCCGCTCGGACCTCGGTGCGCACCGGCGAGAGGCCGGCCAGCCGCCGTTCCACCCGGGCGGCGAGCTCGGCGCCGCCGGCCCGGCCGACCTCGCCGCCGAGGACGACGCAGCCGGGGTCGAGGACGACGCAGATGGCCGAGGTGCCGAGCGCGATCCGCTCGGCCAGCTCGTCCAGGAAGGGCCCGCCGGGCCGTCCGTCGCCGAGCGCGTCGAGGGCGGCGCGGACGGCGGCCTCGGCGGCGGCCGCGTCGTCGGCCCGGTCGGCGGGCAGGCCGTGGGCGCGGGCCAGCGCGCAGACGGCCGCACTCCCGACCAGCCCGTGGAAGCCTCCCTCGCAGCCGGTGGCGGTGGGCAGCGCCGTGGTGCCGGGGACGGGCAGGAAGCAGATCTCGCCGGCGCCGCCGCCGATGCCCCGGCGCAGCTTGCCGTCCAGGACGACGGCGGCGCCGACGCTGTGGCCGAGCCAGACGAGGACGAAGTCGTCCCGCCCCCGGGCGGCGCCGGTCCGGTACTCGGCCCGCCCGGCGAGGTTGACCTCGTTCTCCAGGATCACCTCGGTGCCGGGCAGCTCGCGCAGGGCGGCCAGCAGGTCGGCGTGCCAAGCCGGCAGGTCGCCGGTGGACTGGAGCCTGCCGGTGGCGGGGTCGACCAGGCCGGGGGCGCCGACGGCGACCGTGTGCAGGTGCGGGACCTCGGCCCGGCGGGCGGTGTCGAGCAGGGTGCGGACGATCCGGGCGGCGGCGGCGCGGTGGGCGGCGGCGTCGGCGCCGGGGTCCTCGATCACGAGCTCCGCGGCGGCCAGGGTCCGCCCGGCCAGGTCGGCGACGACCAGGGAGACCCCGCCGGAGCGGACGTCGAAGGCGGCGAGGTGGGCGCGGGAGGCGACCAGGGCGTAGAGCCGGGCGTTGGGGCCGCGCCGCTGCTCGCCGCGTTCGCCGACGACGGCGACCAGGCCGCTGCGGCCGAGCCGGTCGAGCAGGTCGGCGACGGTGGGCCGGGAGAGCCCGGTGAGGTCGCGCAGCTCGGTGGCCGTGAGTGGTCCTTGGTCGAGCAGCAGGTTGAGCGCCAGGCGGTCGTTGATCGCCCGGGCGGTGCTCGGCGTGGCCGTGCGAGCGGTGGTCATACCCGGACATCTTTCCAGAGTATTTCTATCAGGGTCCCTTCCTGATAATTTATCGACCGGCGCCCGGCACACCTTCCGGACCGGCAACCCGTCCGAACCGGCCGCCGAAGGGTGCTCGCCGCTGACAAGGGCGGCCATCCGCAGGACCATCGAAACCACCACCCACGGGGCACCGCCGCGGCACGCGGTGGGGAGGGAAGAGCCGGATGACCACCAGCCCGACCACAGGACCACCGCTCTTGGACACACCGGGCGCCGCCCGCCGGGCGCGCGTCGCCGTCGCCCTGGCGTTCGGCGTGCACGGCGCCGTCAGCGGCACCTTCGTCAGCCGGATCCCCTGGATCCAGCACCACCTCGACCTCTCCCCCGGCCAGCTCGGACTGGCCCTGGTGATGCCGGCGATCGGCTCGTCCCTCGCGATGCCGCTGGCCGGCCGGTTCGTGCACCGCTGGGGCGGGCGGGCCGTGGTGCGCGTCCTCCTCTCGCTCTACTGCCTCACCCTCGCGCTGCCCGTGCTCGCGCCCTCGCTGCCGGTGCTCTGCCTCGCCCTGCTGGCCTACGGGGCCCTGGCGGGCATGGCCGACGTGGCGATGAACGCCCAGGGCGTGGAGGTCGAGCAGCGGATCGGCCGCTCGATCATGTCCGGTCTGCACGGGATGTGGAGCATGGGCGGGCTGGTGGCCGCCGGCATCGGCATCCTCGCGGCCCACCAGTCCCTCGACCCCCGGCTCCAGCTCGCGGTGGCCGCCCTTCTGCTGCTGGCCCTCACCCAGCCCGTCTGCGCCGCCCAGCCGGATGTCCGTGCGCCCCAGCAGGGCGAGGAGCCGCCGCGGTTCGCACTGCCGCCGCGCAGCTCGCTGGCGATCGGGCTGGTCGGCTTCTGCGGGGTCTTCGCGGAGGGCGCGTCGATCGACTGGAGCGGCGTCTACCTGCGCGACGTCACCGGCGCCTCGCCCACCGTGGCGGCCGCGGCGTACACGGCGTTCTCGCTCACGATGGCGGTCAGCCGGCTGGTCGGGGATGCGGTGATCCGCCGCGTGGGCGCCGTGCGGGCGGCCCGGCTCAGCGGCGCCGTCGCCACGGCCGGCGGTCTGCTGGTGGTCGTGGCGGACCGGCCCGCGCTCGCGATCCCCGGCTTCGCGCTGATCGGGATCGGCGTCGCGGTGGTCGTCCCGCTGGCCTTCGCGGCGGCGGGCCGGATCGGCGACAACCCCAGCCAGGCGATCGCCGGGGTCGCCACCGTCACCTACACCTCGGGCCTGGTCGCGCCCGCGATCGTCGGCGGCCTGGCCCAGGCGTCCTCGCTCACCGTCTCCTTCGGCGTGGTCACCGCGCTCTCCTTCGCCCTGCTGCTCGGGGCGGGCGCGCTGCGCCGGGCGGAGATCGGGGCCCCGGGCGGCACCGTCACAGGCAGCACCGTCCCGGCGGACGCGGCGCCGGTCGGCACCGCACCGGTCGGCACCGCGCCGAAGGGTCCGGGCACGCGGGAACCAGTCGTGGGCGAACCGGCTGCCCGGGAGCCGGTGTCCCGGGGTTCCGGGCCGAACTCCCCCACGGGCTGACCCAGGCACCACCCCGGGCAAGGGCCCCGGAACCACCCGCTTCCAGGCCGGGCACGCACACCGCGTGCCCGGCCTCCGCGCGCCCGAGGCCGGATCGGCCGACGGGCTTCTAACCTTTCGTCACATCGCGTACAACCTCTTCGGGCCGCCGGCTGTCGGTCACCTCGGCACCGCGTTCTCGAAGCCACCCACCGAGGGGAACCCCATGACCCGCCCTCGCTCCGCCGCCGCGCTCGCCGCCGGCGCCCTCACCCTCACTCTCGCCGCCGTCCTCGCGACGCCGGCCACCGCCACCCCCACCTCCCGGACCGCCGACCCCGCCGCCCCCACCGGCTCCGCCCGTCCGAGCGGCTCCGCCACCACCGCCGCCGTCGCCGCCGGCGCTCCGATGACGGTCATCACCGCCAACCCCTCGGACACCCAGAAGTGCCTGGACGTCACCGGGCAGAGCACCGCCTCCGGCACCCTCGTCGAGCAGTGGACCTGCAACGGCGGCACCAACCAGCAGTGGTACTGGACCGAGGCCGGCGAGCTGGTGAGCGTGGCCAGCGGCAAGTGTCTGGACATCCCCCGCTTCAGCACCGACGGGGGCGTGCAGGCCGTCATCTGGCCCTGCAACGGCGGGACCAACCAGAAGTGGACCCAGACCCTCGTCCACCACGCCGGTGTCTACAACCTGACCAACGTCAACAGCGGTCTCAACCTGGACGTCCAGGGCGCCTCTCCGGCGGACGGCACCCCGGTGATCCAGTGGCCGCAGACCTACGGGCTGAACCAGTGGTGGTTCTACGGCTCCGTGCCCACCGCCCGGGGCTGAGCCCGGCCGGCCCTCCGGTCGCCCGCCCGTCCGCCCGGGACCACCCGCATCCCGGGCGGGCGGGCGGCCCCGTTACGCTCGAACGGTGCCCGCACCCGTGACCTCCCCGCCGCCGCCCGGCCCCGCACCGGCCGTCGGACCCGCCCTGGCCGACAGTCCCGCCCCGGCCGACGGAACCACCCCGGGGCACGGACCGGCTCCCCTCGACACCGCGGCACCGGCCGACGGACCGGCCCGCTCGCCCTGGCCCCGGTTCGCCCTGCTGGTGGCGATCCTCGGCGCGGCGGCCGGCTCGCTGCTGCTGTGGAGCCCCACCGCCCTGCTCGACGGCGGACTCACCGACGGGATGCCCTGGTACTGGCGCGGACCCCTGTTCGCCGCCGTGTACGCGGTGGGCACGGTGGCGTTCTTCCCCCGGCCCGCCCTGAACGCGGCCGCCGGGCTGCTGCTCGGACTGCAGGAGGGCCTGCTGCTCGCCGTCCTGGGCACCACCCTCGGCGCGGCCGCCGCCTTCGGGCTCGCCCGCTGGCTGGGGCAGGACGCGCTGCGCCGCCTGCTGCGCGGGCGCGTACTGGTGGCGCTGGACCGGCGCTTCACCGACCAGGGCTTCCGCAGCGTGCTGCTGCTCCGGCTGTTCCCCGGCCTGCCGTTCCAGGCGGCCAACTACGGCGCCGCCGTCTCCGGGGTCCGGTTCGGCTCCTTCATCGGGGCGACCGCACTCGGGGTGATCCCGGTCACCGCGGT
Source organism: Streptomyces sp. XY431 (assembly GCF_001279805.1). NCBI lineage: Bacteria > Bacillati > Actinomycetota > Actinomycetes > Kitasatosporales > Streptomycetaceae > Streptomyces > Streptomyces sp. XY431. The sequence goes on along the minus strand of NZ_LGDO01000034.1, from coordinate 6,707 downwards.
CTACGTCGCGGCGGCGGCCACCGCGCGCGAGCCCGGATCGACCGGCTTCCTGCTCTCCGTGGGGGCCCTCGGACTGCTCGGGCTGGCGACCCTGGTCCAGGTCGGACGGGCCGCTGCCCAGCGGCGGCGCACGGTCACTGACTGAGCGCCGGGCGTCCGATCCGGCACGCCGGGCGCGCAGAGCATCGAATCCGCTCCGCCGGCCGGGGTTGTTGTCGGTCCCGTGTGAAATCGTTCCCGCATTGTTGACAGAAGGTCAATTGCGCGGTGACCGCGACCGATATGGTCTACGCGCGCAACCGTACGCCGTTCTCCCGCGTCGCAACTGGTGCCCGGGTCCACCCGGGGCCCCGGCGCGGCGCGACTCGTACGGACCGCGCGAGCGGGCACGACACCGGTGATCAGTGCGATACTCGGACAGTTCCGACGAGTGGATGACGTGTCAAAAGGACACGCGCACCGGGGGACCTGTACGGAACAGAGGCAGGGAGGCGCGGCATGGGAGCACTTCGCGACGAGCACCACAACGGGTGGCTGATGCCCTCCGGGAACTACCCGGCCGCGGTGTACGACGACGAGTGGGTCGAGCAGGAGACGGTGTCGTCCTCCCCCGCCCCGACGAAGATCGTCTCCCTGCGGCCGACCGGGTTCGAGGCGGCCCGCACGGTCGGCGAGCACATCCGGGCGAGCATCCCGGTCGTCATGGACCTCACCGAGATGGAGGAGGCGGAGGCCAAGCGCATGGTCGACTTCGCCTCCGGTCTGATCTTCGGCACCCGCGGCGGCATCGAGCGGATCGCCCGGCGGGTCTTCCTGCTCACCCCGGCGGACGTCGAGGTGATGGTCATCGACCGCCCGCTCGACGAGACCGGCTTCTACAACCAGAGCTGACCGGCGGCCGCTCGGACAGCGGCGCCCACGACCGGGGACGGCACTCGCCGTCCCCGGTTTTTTGCTGCCCTTGCTGCCCTTGCCGCCCTTGCTGCCTTTTTGCTGCGCCGTTGCCGCCCGGCCACCGGACGGCCCCGGCTCGAATGAGGCACTGAAAATAATTCTGAGACATCCATGTCTCATCCGGAGTACACTCGTCCCATGGCCACCGATCGTGACTCCGTTCTCGAAGCCGCCGTCGGCGTGCTCTCCCGCCGCCCGACCGCCCACCTCGACGAGATCGCCCGCGCCGCGGGCATCAGCCGCGCCACCCTGCACCGGCTCTTCCCGGGCCGGGACGCGCTGATTCGCGAGGTCGGCCTGCTCGGGCTCCAGCGCTTCGGCACCGCGCTCGACAGCGCCGCCGTCGAGGAGGGCGACCCGCACGCCGCGCTGCGCCGGCTGGTCGACGCGCTCGTCCCGGACGCCACCCTCTGCGCCTTCCTGGCCGGCGAGAGCACCCTCTACGACGACGAGGCGATCGACGAGCTCTGGGAGTCGCAGATCGCCCGGATGCACGCGCTCTTCCTGCGCGGGCAGCAACAGGGCACCTTCCGGATCGAACTCTCCGCCGCCTGGCTCAGCGAGGCCTTCTTCGACCTGGTGGCCGGGATCGGCTGGGCCATCCAGGACGGCCGGCTGGCCCCGCGCGACGCCGCCTTCTCGCTCTCCGAGCTCTTCCTCGGCGGCGCCCTGCGGACCCCGCGACCGAACTGATCCCGCCCCCGCGACGTCCGCACCCACCCTCGCGTCCGCACCCACCCTCACGTTCGCCCTCACCTGCCGCACACCGGACCGGAACCGGACACCGATACCCATGAGCAGTACCGTCCACCTCCAGCCCCGCCAGCGCTGGACCGGCCTCGCCGTCCTCGTCCTGGCCGTCACCCTGGTCGCCGTCGACGCGACCGTCCTCTCCCTGGCCATCCCCTCGATCAGCGAGACCCTGCGCCCCAGCGGCACCCAGCTGCTGTGGATCGGCGACGCCTACTCCTTCGTGCTCGCCGGACTGCTGGTCTCGATGGGCTCGCTCAGCGACCGGATCGGCCGCAAGCGCCTGCTGCTGATCGGCGCCACCGCGTTCGGCGCCGCCTCGCTGCTCGCCGCCTACGCGCCCAGCGCCGGCTGGCTGATCCTGGCCCGCGCGCTGCTCGGCGTGGCCGGGGCGACGATCATGCCGTCCACCCTCTCGCTGATCCGCACCCTCTTCCCGGACGACCGCGAGCGGGCCACCGCGATCGGCATCTGGGGCGCCGCCGCGACCGCCGGCGCCGCGCTCGGCCCGGTGGTCGGCGGGGTGCTGCTGGAGCACTTCTGGTGGGGCTCGGTCTTCCTGCTGAACATCCCGGTGCTGGTGCTGCTGCTCGTGTTCGGCGCCTGGCTGCTGCCCGAGTCCAAGGACCCGAACCCGGGCCGCTGGGACGTGCTGAGCGTGCTGCTCTCGCTCGCCGGTGTGATCGGCGTGGTCTACGCGATCAAGGAAGCGGCCGCGCACGGCGTCCTGCGCTGGGACGTGCCGGTCACCGCCGTGCTGGGCGCGGTCGCGCTGACCGTGTTCGTCCGGCGCCAGCTGCGGCTGGACACTCCGCTGCTGGACGTCAGGCTGTTCCGCGACCGCCGGTTCACGGCCGCCGTGCTGGCCTCGCTGATCGCGCTGATCGGGCTCTCCGGCGTGGTCTTCGTGACCTCCCAGTACCTCCAGCTGGTCCGCGGCTACCCGCCGCTCAAGGCCGGTCTGGCCGAGCTGCCCGCCTTCGCCGGCGCGGTGGTCGGCGGTCTGCTGACCGCCCGGCTGGTGCGCCGCACCGGCGCCCGGACGGCGCTGACCGCCGGTCTGCTGGTGATGGGCATCGGGATCGGAATGCTCGGCTGGATCCAGCAGGACTCCACCTATCTACTGCTGGCCGCCGCGTTCCTGCTGGTCGGCACGGCCGAGGGCGTGGTCTACACGCTCGGCGCCGACCTGGTGCTGACCGCCGCGCCCGCCGACCGGGCGGGCGCCGCGTCGGCGGTCTCCGAGACCGCGTACGAGCTGGGCACCGCGCTCGGCATCGCCCTGGTCGGCTCGGTGGTCGGCGCCCTGTACGCGGGCCGGCTGACCGTCCCGGCGGGCGCGGACCCGGCGGTGGCCACGCAGGCCGGCGAGTCGCTGGGCGGCGCGGTGGAGGCGGCCCACGGGCTGCCGGACACCCTGGCCGGACCGCTGCTGGAGAGCGCCAGGACGTCCTTCGTCCACGGCGTCAACGTGGCCGGGATGCTGGCGGGCGCGCTGCTGCTGGGTGCGGCGGTGCTGGCCTGGCGCCTGCTGCGGGGGCTGAACGACCGGACCGCCGCGGGCGCCCCGGAGCAGCCGGCCGCGGCGCCGGAACCGGTCCGGGCCTCGGCGCACTGACGACGGACGAACGGCGCGGGCCGCCCCCGGATCCCCCGGGGGCGGCCCGCGCCGTCGTCCGTTCCCGGCGGCCGCGGCTCAGCCGGCGCCGAAGGGGAGTTCCAGTTCGGCCCAGACCACCTTGCCGTCCCTGGTCAGCCGGCTGCCCCAGCGCTGGGCGAGTTCGCTGACCAGGAACATCCCGCGACCGCCCTCGTCCTGTTCGGCGAAGGGGCGCAGCTGGGGTGTCTGGCCGCCGCTGTCGGCGACCTCGACGGTGAGGACCCGGTCGCGGAAGAGCCGCAGTCGGCGTGGGGCGTCGGCGTGCAGCAGGGCGTTGGTGACCAGTTCGCTGACCAGGAGTTCGGCGTAGTCGGCGAGTGCGGACAGGCCCCAGTCGGCGAGGGTGCTGCGGGTGAAGCGGCGGGCCTTGCCGGGGAGGCGGCCGTCGCCGGTGAGCGGGAGGGTGGCGACCCGGTCGGCGGGCAGGGGCAGTACCCGGGCCATGATCATGGCGATGTCGTCGTCGCTGCCGCCGCTGACCAGTGCGGCGAGCACGGCGTCGCAGTTCTCCTCCAGGGTGCGGCCGGGGCCGGAGAGGGTGCGGGCGAGCAGGTCGATGCCCTCGTCGAGGTCCTGGCCGCGCCGTTCGACCAGGCCGTCGGTGTAGAGGGCGACCATGCCGCCCTCGGGGAGGACGAAGCGGACCGATTCGAAGGCCACTCCGCCGACGCCGAGCGGCACGCCGGGCGGTGTCTCGATCCGGTGGGAGGTGCCGTCGGGGGCGACCCAGACCGGGGGCAGGTGGCCGGCGGAGGCGATCTGGAGGGTGCGCTCCAGGGGGTCGTAGACGGCGCAGATGCAGGTGGCGAACTGGCCCTCGCCGATGCCCGAGGCGGTCTCGTCCAGGCGGGTGAGGACCTGCTCGGGCGGCATGTCGAGGGTGGCGAGGGTTCGGGCGACGGTGCGCAGCTGTCCCATGGTGGCGGCGGCTCTGATGCCGTGTCCCATGACGTCGCCGACCACCAGGGCGACCCGGCCGCAGGAGAGCGGGACGACGTCGAACCAGTCGCCGCCGACCTCGCTGGTGACGCTGGACGGCAGGTAGCGGTAGGCGATCTCCAGGCCGAGGGTGCGGTGGATCTCCTGGGGCAGCAGGCTGCGCTGGAGGGTGAGCGCGGTCTCGCGTTCGCGCCGGTAGAGGCGGGCGTTGTCGATGGCGAGGGCGGTGCGGGCGACGAGTTCCTCGGCGAGGGCGACGTCGGAGGCGGTGAACGGTTCCGGGTTGCGCATCCGGATGAATTCGGCGCCGCCGAGGACCATGCCGCGGGCGGTGACCGGGAGCATCAGGTAGGAGTGGATGCCGGCCGCGAGCCCGGGGGCGACCCGGTCGGGGCTGGCGACCAGGCCGCGCAGCACTTCTTCGTCGACGCGGGAGCGCAGGAGGGGGCGGCCGCTGCGCAGGCACTGGGTGTAGCTGCGTTCGGGGGCGTACTCGGAGACCTCGCCGACGGTGTCGACGGCGTGCACGAGCCCGGTCTCGTAGGACTCGCCGACGGCGACGGCGCGCAGTTGGACGCCGCGGTCCTCGGGGATGGGGGTGGGTTCGGCGCCTCGGAGCACGGTTTCCAGGAGGTCGACGGTGGCGAAGTCGGCGAATCTGGGGACGACGGCCTCGATCAGTTCTTCGGCGGTGCGCTGGAGGTCGAGGGTGGTGCCGATGCGGGCGGTGGCTTCGGCGATGGTGGCGAGGCGTTCCTGGGCGCGGGCGGCGCGGGCTTCGGCCTGGAAGCGTTCGGTGACGTCGATGATCGAGGAGCAGACGCCGAAGACGCGGCCGGTGGAGTCCTCCAGTCGGAAGTAGGAGGCGGACCAGGCGCGGTCGCGGCGCGGGTCGCCGGGGACGCGGCCGTGCGAGCGGGCGTCGACGACGGGTCGGCCGGTGGCGAGCACCTGCTTCATGATCTGTTCTATCTCGGCGCTGTTGATGCCGGGCAGGACGCTGCTGATCCGGCGGCCGAGGTGGGCGGCGACGGGTACGCCGTTCATCCGGGCCAGGGATTCGTTGAGCCGTACGTAGCGCAGTTCGGTGTCGTAGACGGCCATGCCGATCGGGGACTGGCCGAAGATGCCGTCGAGTACGGCGAGGTCGGCCTCGACGCGGTGCAGGGCGGCGGTGTCGGAGGCGGTGGCGAGCAGCAGCAGGGTGCCGCCGGGGCCGGCGATGGGGTAGGTGCGGAATTCGAGCTCGACGGTGCGGCCGTCGCGGTGGCGGACGGGGAAGACGCCGCTCCAGCCCTTGCCGCTCATGATCCGGGTGAAGAGTTCGAGGACCTCGGGGCGGTCGCTGTCGTCGGTGAGCAGCTGGGCGGCGTGGCTGCCGACGGCTTCTTCGGCGGTCCAGCCGAGCAGTGCTTCGGCGTCCTCGCTCCAGTGCAGGATCAGTCCGTCGTCCTGGAGCAGGGCGGTGGCGAGCGGGACGAGGCGGTGGCCGTCCAGGCGTGTGGGGGCGGCGCCCGTTCGGGGGCCGGTGGCGTCGGTCGCGTCGGTCGCGTCCCACTCGTCTCTCCGCATGATCAGGCAGCACCCCGGTTCGGCTCGTGCCCGGCCGGGCGGGCCTCGTGGTCCGTGCGGCCGGGGTTCTTCTCCAGACTGCACGGACATCGACCGCCCGGCGACCCCTTGGTGAGGGTTACCGGTCGGGCAGGTGTACGGGCGTCATGGGCCTACCGGGCGCAGCGTACTCTCCAGAAGGCTCGCCCACTGCCGGATCACTCCGGATCGTCGGAGGCTGTCGTCGGTGAGCAGATTGGCGAGGCCGAGTCCGCGGGCGAGGTCGAGGGTGGCCTGGACGGTTTCGCGGACTCCGGGTCGGCTTTCGTCGGCGCCGAGGAAGTCGACGGTGGCGCGGTGGGCCTCGCGTCCGACGTGCCCTTCGAGTCGGATGATCCGTTCGCGCAGGGGTTCCTCGGTGGCGGCGGCGACCCACAGCTGGAGTGCGGCCCGGAAGAGCGGGCCGGTGTAGAGGCGGACGATCATGCCGACGACGGCTTCGGTGCGGGCCGGGCCGGCGGGCGGCAGGGTGTCCGCGTGGGCGCGGACGGCGGCGAGGCGTTCGGCGGTGACGTGTTCGACGGCTGCGGTGAAGAGGTCCTCCCGGGTCGGGAAGTGGTGTTGGGCGGCGCCGCGGGAGACGCCGGCCCGCTCGGCGACGACGGCGACGGTGGAGCCGTGCCAGCCGAGCTCGGCCAGGCAGTCGACCGCCGCCGCCAGCAGCCTGGCCCGGGTGGCGCGGCTGCGGTCCTGTCGGGGGGTGCGCGCGGCGGCGGGGTGGGTGGTCATCTGCGGCGGCGGTTCCTGTCCGTGCGGGGGCGGGCGGCTGGTCGATCCTCGCAGACGGTGGTCG